>NZ_JAGKRI010000150.1:0-13672 GCF_017939255.1 Aeromonas sp. Prich7-2 | reverse complement strand
CCAAGGCATCTTGCGGAATACTGCTTCCGGTTTAATCATCGTTTTGACCTCAAGAGCATGTTGGTTGAATTGGGGCATGCAGTCGTGGCAAGCCCTCCGATGCCATATCGGCTCTTGAAGCTGGCTGAGGGTCATGGGTAATCAGGTTCGTGATTGAGACCAAGAACATGAAGGGCTGGATATTCGGCAACCCGACCCAGAAAAGCTGGACCCAGCAGATCTATCGCCGCAAGCACAGCTTCCAGAACCCGCTGCATCAGAACCACCTGCACATGATGACCCTCAAATCCCTGCTGGGGCTCTCAGACAACCAGCTTCACTCCGTCATCTTCTTTATCGGCGACTGCACCTTCAAGACCCCTATGCCGCAGAACGTGATGAACCGCGGGCTCATTCGCTACGTCAAGGGTATAACCACGCCGGTATTGGCCGAGAGCGAGGTCGCTCACGTTGTCGACACCATTCAACAAGGGCGACTTGCCGCCAACTGGCAGACTCACAGACAGCATGTCACCCAGCTCAAGACTCGTCATGCCGACCCATCCGCCAACCATGTTTCCACCCGCGAACCTGTCAGGCAATCAGTTGCAAACCCACCCTCACAGAGCGTATCGCCACCGGACAATCCACCCCCGATCTGCCCCAGATGTGGCAGCACCATGGTATTGCGCACTGCCGGTAGAGGTGACAACAAGGGAAAACCGTTCTGGGGATGCCATGAATTCCCCACATGCAGGGGGACCAGAGCGCTGATGAAGTAGATGGGAAGGCTGAACGACGGAGGCATAAAACAAAGGCGGCCAATTGGCCGCCTTTGTTATTTCAGCAAATCAGCGGATCGTTGCCATCTTCTGCACGCAGCGCTGCTCGCGCTCATCCACCCGCTTGGCAAACCAGGCGGTGGTGAGATTGCGGGTGATCTTGGGGCTCTTTAGCTGGATACCGGGCAAGATGGCGCGGGGTTGCCGTGTCCCGGCCTGTTTGTCGGCCAGGGCGAAGACCCTGTGGTAGAGATCGCTTTTGGCAAAGTCGCTGCTGTCCCCCAGCTTCAGGCTCTGGTGAATGGCCTGCTTGCTCATGTTGACGCGGCTGGCGACGCTGTGGACCGCGAGTTCGGTCTTGCCGGGCAGATCCGAGTCGTAGCGGATGAGATCCCCATCCAGGGCCAGGGGCTTGCCACTCACCCGGCTTACCGCCGCCTGGAAGGCCGCATTGCGGCTCGCGTACCAGCCCGCATTGAAGTCGGCGAAGCGATAGAGGGTATCCGGGTAGTCCGCGGGATAGCCGAAGATGTGTTTGGTGCCAAACCAGATGCCGCCGCGACGAGTAAACACCTCGTGGCGAATGGACTCCTTCACGGGATAGGGGTAGCCACGGGCGTTGGCCTCAGCAAAGGCGACGCTCACCTGCATGGGGCCGCCGGTGCGTACCGGGTTGAGATTGCCAAAGAGCTGCTTGCCCATGGGGACGCTGCCTGTCATGTCTTCGAAGATCTCGCTCATCTCCCGCTCGGTGCGAAGTTTGTCGATGCGCTCGGCATAGCTCTTGCCGGTGGGGGATTGGATGGAGAGGGCCGTGCGCACCATGAACTCGGGGATGAGCAGCTTGCCGGCCCGGGCATTGATCTCCTTCCAGGCAATCTTGTTGAGGTTGGGCACCACGGGGTCCGCCTGATAGGTCGCCTCCTGCTCCGCCACCGCCAGCACGCTGCAGACGTTGTGATCGCTCACCGTCAGCCCCTGGGTGGTGAGCGCCGTCACCACGTCATTGGCCCAGCCTGGCTTGTCCACCACGCTGCGCGGCAGGAAGCGCACGATGCGACTCTTCATGTCGGCCGGTTTTTGCGGCTGCATCGCCTTGGGAATGGGGCGCCCCGCCGGCGTCGCCGGGCTGGTCGGGGCGGGAGGCTCGCTGGCACAACCCGACAGCAGGGCAAGGGAAAGCAGTGACAGCCAGCGCCAATGGGCATCAAACAAGGAGTGAGAGGGGATCATGAAGGCTTCCTGAAGAGCGGGACCTGCCCCTCATCGCGAATGAGAGGGCTCGAATGCATGGAGGCGGACATTGTAGGGAACAAGTCTGACAAGATGAAGGCGGATGAACCGGCTGGCCCGCTGGCTGCGGCATTCCCTGGCGTCATCACGCCAGCTCCACCCGGTTGCGTCCCAGGTGCTTGGCCTGATAGAGGGCGAGATCGGTGCGCTGGAGCAGGGCATCCACCCCCTCCCCGCTCTGGCTGATACCCAGGGCAAGGCTCACGGTGAATCTTACCCCGTCACCTGAGACCAGCTCTTCGGTCGCGCACCTTATCTGCTCCGCCAGCGCACGGGCCTTGTCGCCCGTCATGCCGGGCAGCCAGATGGCAAACTCCTCTCCCCCAAGGCGTGCCACCACCCCATCCAATGGGCAGAGCTGGCGCAGCAGGGTGCTGAATTCACGAAGTACATTGTCGCCGATGGCGTGGCCATAGCGATCGTTGATCAGCTTGAAGTGATCGAGATCCAGCAGCAGGAACGGCGTCCCCTCCTCTCCGTGAGCCTCCAGCACGGCGCGAAACGCCCGGCGATTGGAGAGCCCGGTCAGCTCGTCTGACATGGCGAGGGAGGAGAGCCGCATCTGGGTGCCATACATCTGCTGCACCATCAGCAGCACACCCCAGGCCGAGGCCAGCATGCCGATCGTGCGCAGGCTATCTTCCACCGTGGAGAGCCACCAGGGCTGGAAATAGGCCTCATCCATCAGATCGATGACGCCGGAGACGAGCCAGAGGGTCAGCCCGCCGGTGAGGGAGAGATAGGTTCTCAAGGTGATCTGGGCACACTGCACCACCCAGAACATGAACAGCAGGGTCAGCACGTTGAGCGCTTCGGCCAGAGCCCCGACGGTATAGAGGTTGTGCTCCGCCAGGGGATCAAAGCTGACCCCGGCCAGGATCCCCGTCAGCAGCAGCAGACAGGGCAGGCTCACCAGCGCGAGACGACGGCAGGGAGGAAGCGAGAAGAACCGGGCGGGGTGAACGGATAACCTGAGGGGAGTCTTCATCATGTTTTGGGCTCCAAGCGCGCATGTCTTCTATCCCGAATGGCAGCCATTGGCTGCCATCGCCAGCGAACCCCGACGGCATTCCTGGTGGCAAATCACTGATATTGTGGGCCGATTTTTCCATAAAAAACAATCCCCTCACCATATGGGTCAGGGGATTGTTGCAACAGGGACGGCGCGATCTGCCGTGACATCGGAGTGGGCGGCACTTCCCTGCTCGCCCTCACGGCAGGCGGGCAGTGCCGCCTCAGGCGCTCTGGCGCAGGGCCTGATGCTGGGCGGCGCCGTTGATCACCGCCTGCAGGGAGGCGTTGACCACGTCGCGACCGACGGCGACGCCACACATCCGGGTGCCCTCGACGCTCAGCAGCACATAAGCGGCGGCGCGGGATTCGGTGCCGGCGGTGAGCGCATGCTCGGAGTAATCCAGCACATCGATGTGCATGCCGGTCTGACGCTGCCAGCCGTTGACCAGGGCCGTGATGGCACCCTCCCCTTCACCACACAATTGCAGGGTGCCGTGGGGGGTCTGCAACTCCAGGCGCAGGCTCTCCTGACTGTCATGACCGAGCTGGAAGCGCCCGATGCGATAGCCGTGGGCAGGCTCAAGATAGTGCTGCTCGAACAGGGTGCGGATCTGCTCCGGGCTGATTTCGCTGCTGCTCGCCTCAGCCTCGGCTTGAACCCGGCGGCTGAAGTCGATTTGCAGCCAGCGCGGCAGTTGCAGACCGAGGTCACGCTCCAGCAGATAGGTCACCCCTCCCTTGCCGGACTGGCTGTTGATGCGGATCACCGCCTCGTAGCTACGACCGAGATCGGCAGGATCGATGGGCAGGTAAGCCACGTCCCAGTAGTGATCCGGTTTTTCTGCCGCGAGAGACTTGCGGATGGCGTCCTGGTGGCTGCCGGAAAACGCCGTGTAGACCAGCTCGCCGGCATAAGGGTGGCGCGGGTGCAGGGCAATCTGGGTGCAGGCCCCCACGGTGGCGACGATGGCATCCATGTCGGACAGGTCCAGCTCGGGGTCAATCCCCTGGCTGTAGAGGTTCATGGCCATGGTGACGATGTCCATGTTGCCGGTGCGCTCCCCGTTGCCGAGCAGGGTGCCCTCGATGCGATCCGCCCCCGCCAGCACCGCCAGCTCGGCGGCGGCCACCCCGCAGCCTCTGTCGTTGTGGGTGTGGATGGAGATGCTCACCTCGGGTCGCGCCTTGAGGTGTCGGCAGAACCACTCCACCTGATCCGCAAACACGTTGGGGGTGCTCACCTCCACCGTGGCGGGCAGGTTCAGGATCATGGGACGGGCAGCGGCGCGCCACTCGTCGATGACGGCGTCACACACCTCGACGGCGAACTCCACCTCGGTGCTGCTGAAGCTCTCCGGAGAATACTGGAAACTCCACTCGGTGCCCGGATTGCGGGCCGCATACTCCCGCACCCAGCGCGCCCCCTGCACGGCGATAGCCTTGACCCCGTCCTTGCCTGAGTTGAACACATAGTTGCGCTGGGTCGGGTTGACCGAGTTGTAGACGTGAACGATGGCCCGTTTCGCCCCCTTGAGGGCCTCGAAGGTGCGGGCGATCAGATCTTCGCGTGCCTGCACCAGCACCTGGATGGTGACGTCATCGGGGATGAGGTTGCGCTCGATGAGTTCGCGCACAAAATCGAAGTCGGGCTGGGAGGCCGCCGGGAAGCCCACCTCGATGTGCTTGAAACCGATGTGGGTCATCAGCGCCCACATTTGCAGCTTCTGGGCCACCGTCATGGGCTCGACCAGCGCCTGGTTGCCATCGCGCAGGTCCACGGCGCACCAGAGCGGTGCCCGCTCCAGTACCCGGTTGGGCCACTGGCGATCCGCCAGGTTGATCACGGGGGCACGGCGGTATTTGCGATGATCGAAGCTCATATTCAGATTCCCTTGACGGATGGGCGAGGCACCGGACGACCGGGCCGACAGGCGGGTGGGGCAAGGAGGGGAAGCGGGTTGGTGCGGTAACACCGTCCCTGACGAGTCGCGCGGCGGTAACCCCGCGACCGGTTTTCCTGCGGCCCCCGTCGGTCACCGGGGCCGGCCACGGCAGCCGGATCGGGCTGCGGGCGCTGATCCTCTCGCACGCCACCTTTTGGTGTGTCGGCGCAGACGACCTTGTTTGTATGAGCACCCAGTATAGGGAGGTCGTGGGGGCGAGAGATTGCGAAGATTGCACCCAGCCATGCCAATTCAGCAATATTGATGCAGTGAATCTCCAATAAAGGGGTGAGTATCACCACCCCTGATGGATTATTCGCCATCTCACCCATCTTCCTTGCTGGCGCCCCCACCGGGAGTGGCCGGGCGCGGACAATAAAAAAAACCCCGCCATCGCTGGCGGGGTTTGCGTGCATCGGACGGGCAGCGTGCTGCCGGCACGCTTAGCGGTTGTTCACCTTCTCGTGCAGCTCCTGCACCGAGCTCACGTTGGCGGTGGCATCGACGCTGATGGCCATGCAGGTGGCGAAGGCGGCGTGCAGCGTGGTGGTGTAGGCCACCTTGTGCTGCAGGGCGCCGCGACGCAGCTGCTTGGAGTCCTCGATGGCCTGACGACCCTCGGCGGTGTTGACGATGTAGGTGTACTCGCCATTCTTGATGCGATCCAGAATGTGCGGACGGCCCTCGTGCACCTTGTTGACCAGGCGCGGGTTGATGCTCGCCTCCCCCAAGGTCACCGCAGTGCCGTGGGTGGCGTCGAGGTCATAGCCCAGCTCCAGCAACTTGGCGGCCAGGTTCACCACCCGCTCCTTGTCGCTGTGGCGAACGGAGAGCAGGGCACGCCCTTCGCGCGGCACCTGGTGACCGGCACCCAGCTGCGCCTTGGCATAGGCCTCGGCAAAGCTGCTGCCCACGCCCATCACTTCACCAGTGGAGCGCATCTCCGGCCCCAGCAGCGGGTCGACACCCGGGAACTTGGCGAACGGGAGAACCACCTCTTTCACCGAGTAGTAGGGCGGGATGATCTCCTGGGTAAAGCCCTGCTCCTTCAGGCTCTGACCGGCCATGACGCGGGCGGCGATCTTCGCCAGCGGGGCACCGGTGGCCTTGGAGACAAACGGCACGGTACGGGCGGCACGGGGGTTCACCTCGATGAGGTAAATCTCGTTGTCTTTCACCGCGAACTGCACGTTCATCAGACCGACCACGCCGAGTTCCAGCGCCAGCTTGCGTACCTGCTCGCGCATCTCGTCCTGAATGGCCTTGGACAGGGTGTAGGGCGGCAGGGAGCAGGCGGAGTCACCGGAGTGGATACCGGCCTGTTCGATGTGCTCCATGATGCCGCCGATAACCACATCGGTACCGTCGCAGATGGCGTCCACGTCCACCTCGGTGGCGTCGTCCAGGAAGCGGTCCAGCAGCACCGGCGACTCGTTGGAGACGCTCACTGCCTCGGCGAAGTAGCGGCGCAGGTCCTGCTCGTCATAGACGATTTCCATGGCGCGGCCACCCAGCACGTAGGAGGGGCGAACCACCAGCGGGTAGGTGATGCGCGTGGCCAGTTGCACGGCCTGCTCCAGGGCGGTGACGGTGCCGTTTTCCGGCTGCTTGAGCCCCAGGCGCTCGACGGCGGACTGGAAGCGCTCGCGATCTTCCGCGCGGTCGATGGCATCCGGGCTGGTCCCGATGACCGGCACGCCGTTGGCTTCCAATGCCCGCGCCAGTTTCAGCGGAGTCTGGCCGCCGTACTGGACGATGACGCCCTTGGGCTGCTCGACTCGCACGATTTCCAGCACGTCTTCCAGGGTGACCGGCTCGAAGTAGAGACGGTCGGAGGTATCGTAGTCGGTGGAGACGGTTTCCGGGTTGCAGTTGACCATGATGGTCTCGTAACCGTCTTCGCGCAGGGCCAGGGCCGCGTGTACGCAGCAGTAGTCGAACTCGATGCCCTGACCGATACGGTTCGGGCCGCCACCGATGACCATGATCTTGTCGCGCTTGGTGGGGTTGGCCTCGCACTCCTCGTCGTAGCTGGAGTACATGTAGGCGGTGTTGGTGGCGAACTCGGCCGCGCAGGTATCGACCCGCTTGTAGACCGGGAAGATGTTGTGGCGAGCACGCAATTTACGCACTTCACCTTCGGCCACGCCGAGGATTTTGGCCAGACGGGCGTCGGCAAAGCCTTTGCGCTTGAGGGCGCGCAGGAAGTCGGCATCGAGACCGGCCATGCCGCGCTCTTTCACCTGCTCTTCCAGTTTCACCAGCTCTTCAATCTGCACCAGGAACCAGGGGTCAATCTTGGTCAGCTTGAACACGCCGTCCATGGAGAGGCCGGCGCGGAAGGCGTCGGCGATGTAGAAGATGCGCTCGGCACCGGCATCCTGCAGCTCGTGACGGATGCGGGTCAGGGAGTCGGGGGCGTTCAGGTCAACCATGGGGTCGAAGCCGGTCTTGCCGGTCTCGAGACCACGCAGGGCCTTGTGCAGGGACTCCTGGAAGTTGCGGCCGATGGCCATCACTTCACCCACGGATTTCATCTGGGTGGTCAGACGGTCGTTGGCACCGGCGAACTTCTCGAAGTTGAAGCGCGGCACCTTGGTCACCACGTAGTCGATGGCCGGCTCGAAGGAGGCCGGGGTACGACCACCGGTGATGTCGTTCATCAGCTCGTCCAGGGTGTAACCGATGGCGAGCTTGGCGGCGATCTTGGCGATGGGGAAACCGGTCGCCTTGGAGGCCAGCGCAGAGGAGCGCGACACCCGCGGGTTCATCTCGATGATGACCATGCGGCCGTCTTTGGGGTTGATGCCGAACTGGACGTTGGAGCCGCCGGTCTCGACACCGATCTCGCGCAGCACCGCCATGGAGGCGTTGCGCATGATCTGGTACTCCTTGTCGGTCAGCGTCTGGGCTGGCGCGACCGTGATGGAGTCACCGGTGTGGATGCCCATGGGGTCGAAGTTTTCGATGGCGCAGACGATGATGCAGTTGTCGTTGCGATCCCGCACCACTTCCATCTCGTACTCTTTCCAGCCGATGAGCGACTCGTCGATGAGCAGCTCCTTGGTCGGGGAGAGATCCAGACCGCGCTCGCAGATCTCCACGAACTCTTCGGTGTTGTAGGCGATGCCGCCGCCCGAGCCACCCATGGTAAAGGAAGGACGGATGATGCAGGGGAAGCCCACCATCTGCTGCACGCCCCAGGCCTCTTCCATGTTGTGGGCGATGCCGGCACGGGGGCACTCGAGACCGATGCTGCGCATGGCCTTGTCAAAGCGGGAGCGATCTTCGGCCTTGTCGATGGCGTCGGCGGTGGCGCCGATCATCTCGACACCGAACTCCTTGAGCACGCCATGCTGCTCCAGCGCCAGGGCGCAGTTCAGCGCAGTTTGACCACCCATGGTGGGCAGGATGGCGTCCGGGCGCTCTTTCTTGATGATCTCGCGCACCACTTCCCAGGTGATGGGCTCGATGTAGGTGGCGTCGGCCATCTCCGGGTCGGTCATGATGGTGGCCGGGTTGGAGTTCACCAGGATGACGCGGTAGCCCTCTTCTTTCAGGGCCTTGCACGCCTGGGCGCCGGAGTAGTCGAATTCGCAGGCCTGACCGATGACGATGGGGCCGGCGCCGAGGATCAGGATGCTCTGTAGGTCGTTACGTTTTGGCATGGCTCTCTTTATCCTCTTAGGCGCGATACTGCTTGATCAATTCAATAAAGTGGTCGAACAGACCGGCACAATCGTGCGGGCCCGGGCTCGCTTCGGGGTGACCCTGGAAGCTGAAGGCCGGACGGTCGGTGCGATGGATGCCCTGGAGCGACCCATCGAACAAGGAGACGTGGGTGGCACGCAGGCACTCGGGCAGGGTCTGCTCGTCCACTGCAAAGCCGTGGTTCTGGGCGGTGATCATCACGGTGTTGTCGTCCAGGCTCTTCACCGGGTGGTTGGCACCGTGGTGGCCGAACTTCATCTTGACGGTCTTGGCGCCGGAGGCCAGACCCAGCAACTGGTGGCCCAGGCAGATGCCGAACACCGGGGTGTTGGTGGCCAGGAAGGCCTTGATGGCGTCGATGGCGTAGTCGCACGGCTCGGGGTCACCGGGGCCGTTGGAGAGGAAGATGCCATCCGGGTTCATCGCCAGCACCTCGGCGGCCGGGGTCTTGGCCGGCACCACGGTCAGGCGACAGCCGCGGTCCACCAGCATGCGCAGTATGTTGCGCTTGACGCCGAAATCGTAGGCCACCACGTGGTACTTGAAGTCGCCCTCTGCCGGGGTGACGTGCCCCTTGCCGAGCTGCCAGCTACCTTCGGTCCAGCTGTAGGATTCGCTCACGGTCACTTCTTTCGCGAGATCCATCCCCTTGAGGCCGGGGAAGGCGCGGGCCTGTTCGAGGGCATGGGCTTCATCGAGCTGCTTGCCGGCCAGGATGCAGCCGGCCTGGGCGCCTTTCTCGCGCAGGATGCGGGTCAGCTTGCGGGTATCGATGTCGGCGATGCCAACGATGTTGTGAGACTTGAGGTAATCGGAGAGGGATTGCTGATTGCGGAAGTTGGAGGCCAGTATCGGAAGGTCCCGGATGATGAGGCCCTGAGCATGGACCTGACTGGACTCTTCATCTTCGCTGTTGGTGCCGGTGTTGCCTATATGGGGGTAAGTGAGGGTAACGATCTGACGGGAATAGGAGGGATCTGTGAGGATTTCCTGATAACCCGTCATCGACGTGTTGAAAACCACTTCACCAACGGAACATCCCTCGGCGCCTATCGACACGCCTTTGAACACAGTTCCATCTTCCAGCACTAGCAATGCAGTGTGATTCAAGACAACCTCCAGTTATTTAGCTTTAAATTCAGCAATTTACCTGGGTGTTGCGGGCTCGGTTCCGGTCTTTGACAGGACTCGAACCCGGCAGATTTCTGGCAAATTGGGCGCATTCTACTTAAAAACGATCTCATTTCAACGTCTTTTCTCGTTTGAAATGCATCTAAATTCAATAAACAAGCAACATTACCCATTATCTATGCACTCACTCGCTTTGCAACCCCCTCTTCAAAAAGAAAAGCCAAACACAGACAACAAAGCGGCGCCCGATGCCATGCAACGTACAAAAAACAAAATTTACCACTTAATAAACAGCAAGATAGAAAATTAAAAAATAAACCACACAACAGCAAAAACACCATTTAAAGCCAGAAAAGTGAACACCAAGAATAGAAAACGTTTTTCTTGGATTGCATTTTTAGTCTATTTCACATCAAGGCGAAATGCCCCCCGCAGGGGAATATTGAGACCCAAACCCGTTACCCCTTGATGACATTTTTGTCGCAAGAGGGTGGCAGGCTTGTAAGAATGGCAGGATTTAGCGAGGTTCACTCAAAAAGTGATGATTAAGGCTTATTTCTACAAAAAAGTGACAAAAAACCCCGGCGGACCGGGGTTTGGCAACCAGTACGGGAGTCTGCACTCCCCCTGAAGACGGTTTATTTCAGACCGAGCACATCCTGCATGTCATAGAGACCGGCCCCTTGCTGGCCGAGCCACTTGCCCGCCCGCACTGCACCGTTGGCGAAGGTCAGACGGCTGGAAGCCTTGTGGCTGATCTCGACCCGCTCGCCGATGTCGGCGAACATGACGGTGTGCTCCCCTACCAGATCTCCGGCGCGGATGGTGGCAAAGCCGATGGTGTTGCGATCCCGCTCACCGGTGATCCCCTCACGGCCATAGACGGCGCACTCTTTGAGATCCCGGCCCAGGGTTTTCGCCACCACTTCCCCCATGGAGAGCGCAGTGCCGGACGGAGCATCCACCTTGTGTCTGTGGTGCCCCTCGATGATCTCGATGTCGGTGTACTCCCCCATCACCCTGGCCGCCTGCTCCAACAGCTTGAACACCAGGTTGACCCCGACCGAGTAGTTGGAGGCGAAGACGATGCCGATCTGCTTGCCCGCCTCGTGCAGGGCCGCCTTGCCCGCCTCGTCAAAGCCGGTGGTGCCGATCACCATCTGCTTGCCATGCGCCAGTGCAAAGGCGAGGTTCGCCAGGGTCACCTCGGGGCGGGTGAAGTCGATGATGAGATCGAACTCGTCCTTCACCTTCTCCAGACTGTCGCTGATGATGACGCCAAGGCGCCCCAGGCCGTTGAGTTCACCCGCATCCAGACCTATCACGGCAGAGCCCGGTCGCTCCAGCGCCGCTCCCACCACCACGCCCTCGGCGTTGGCGATAGCCTCCAGCAGCACCTTGCCCATACGACCATTACAGCCCATCACGGCCACACGGATCGGATTGTCCATCTCCACCCTCTCATCTCTTTATTATGGAAAGAGACCGTTTTACCAGCCCGCGTCCCCTTTGAAAAGCCCGCCGTGGCCGCCGAACCAACCCCGACAAATAAACAGACAAACACATTAAAAACAGAATATTCAACAGATTTAATCCATATGGCGGAATCATCAGAGAAAAAGAGTTGTCCATCCGGACGTCTATCTTGACCGAACCGCCCCGACTCACTACTGTGGCGCCCCATAACGGCAGGATGCCCGCCCTGTGCCCGAACCCGCCCGGTTCCACACAGGCCGCGACAGGAGGTCATTGTTCAAGCTTCGAGGAACACATGATCCAGACTCCCCCCAGTGCCAGAGCCCTGCTGCCCCTTCTGGTCTTTCTTGCTCTCTTCATCGGTACCGGTACCTGGCTGACCCTGCAGGGGGTCGAGTTCGCCTTCTACCAGCTGCCCGCCCCCGTCGCCGCCCTGCCCGCCGTCATGCTGGCCCTGGTGCTGGGGCGCGAGGGGTTCAACAAGAACCTGGAAACCTTCTTCAAGGGGGTCGGCGAGAGCAACATCATGGCCATGTGCCTCATCTATCTGCTGGCAGGGGCCTTCGCCACCGTGGCCAAGGCCACCGGCGGGGTGGATGCCACGGTCGCGCTCGGCCTCTCCCTGATCCCGGGCTGGTGCCTGCTGCCGGGGCTCTTCCTCATCTCCGCCTTCGTGGCCACCGCCATGGGCACCTCCATGGGCACCATAGGCGCCGTGGCACCGGTGGCGCTGGGCGTCGCCCAGGCGGCCGGCATCGATCCGATGCTGATGGCGGGCACCATCCTCTCCGGCGCCATGTTCGGGGACAACCTCTCCATCATCTCCGACACCACCATAGCCGCCACCCGCAGCCAGGGCTGCGAGATGAAGGACAAGTTCCGCGAGAACGTCAAGATTGCCGCCCCCGCCGCCGTGCTGGTGATCCTGCTCTATCTGCTGCTGGGCTCCACCGGCGCGGCACCGGCGCCCGCCGCCGAGGCGGACCTGCTCAAGGTAGCCCCCTATCTGCTCATCCTGGTGCTGGCGCTGTCGGGCATGAACGTCTTCATGGTGCTGGGGCTCGGCATCATCGCCGCCGGTGGCGTGGGGATGATGGGCGGCTATCCCCTCGGCCAGTTCAGCAAGGACATCTATCAGGGCTTCACCAGCATGCAGGAGATCTTCCTGCTCTCCATGCTGATCGGCGGCCTCGGCGCCCTGATGGAGCGCCAGGGGGGGCTGGCCTGGATAAGCGAGCGAATCGCCGCCCTGATTGCCCGCTTCACCCGTCATCATGATGGCGAGCAGAACGAGAAGGCGGCCGAGCTCGGCATCGCCGGGGTGGTGAGCCTCACCAACCTCTGCACCGCCAACAATACCGTGGCCATCATAGTGGCGAGCAAGGTGGCGCGGGATCTCGCGGATCACCACGGCGTCACCCCGCGCCGCGCCGCCTCCATGCTGGACATCTTCTCCTGCGTGGTACAGGGGCTCATCCCCTGGGGTGCCCAGGCGCTGCTGCTGGGCTCCATATTTGCCCTCTCGCCGCTGCTGGTCGTGAGCATGAGCTTCTACCCCATGGCCCTGGGGCTGGCCGCCCTCGTTGCGGTCTTTATCAAGCACCAGGTACGCGCCGGCGCCGATAACCGCCAAGTCGCCTGAGTCTTCGCCGTTCCCCCCTCGGGCGCCGCCATCAGGCCGCGCCCTGTCTCGTCTGTCATCCCGCCGAGACAGGGAAGCCCCTGCGCTTTTCATCCCCCGGCGCCCTTGTTAAGGTAAGCCTGCCTTTTCGCACCACCACAGGAGCCCCCATGCCTGACCTTCAGCCCGAGCACCCCGATATGCGCCACTCCCTGCGCCAGCTTGTCCGAGAGCGCAGAAGGCGCCTGAGCCAGGCAGACCAGCAGGCGGCGGCCCAGCAACTGGTCAGCCGTTTCCAGGAAGACCCCGGGATCCTCGCGGCCAGACGCATCGCCCTCTATCTGGCCAACGACGGCGAGCTCGATCCCCTGCCCGCCATTCACTGGCTCTGGGCCCAGCAAAAGGAGGTCTATCTGCCGGTGCTGCACCCCTTCACCCCGGGCCACCTGCTCTTTTTGCGCTACACCGCCACCAGCCCCATGACCCGCAACCGCTTCGGTATCGCCGAGCCTGAGCTCGATGTGCTGCAGGTGGTGCCCCACAGCATGCTGGATCTCATCTGCACCCCCCTGGTGGCCTTCGATGAGGCGGGCAACCGGCTCGGCATGGGGGGCGGCTACTACGATCGCACCCTGGCCTGCTGGCACGAGCACGGACTGGGCCCAAGACCGCTCGGCCTTGCCCACGACTGTCAGCAGGTGGAGGCCGTGCCCCGGGAGGAG
>NZ_JAGKRI010000149.1:0-1252 GCF_017939255.1 Aeromonas sp. Prich7-2 | reverse complement strand
GAACAGTGATTCCGGGATGTTGAACACTGTTTCCGGAAAGGAGGGGCAAAGTGTTCAGGTTGAACCGGAATGAGCGTTCACATTGGTCCGGAAATGGTGTTCACGTTGAATCGGAATTGGTGTTCATGATCGGCCGGAATATGCAATCAGTACTCAACGATAAAATCGCGTGGCATACGTCATAGATCATCTAGCGATACGCTGACCTTATCGAGTAGGGCCATGCGTTCATCGGCGATACGATTAAGCTCAGCGTCTTCGGCTAGTTCTATATAGTAAGCAAAGAGCTCTGGTGGCACGCAGTAGAAGGCTGGTTCGTTGTGCTTGAGGATAGCAACGGCAGAACCATTGCCTTTTTTGACAGTGCCCATGGGGTTGCGTTTCAGTTCGGTAATGCTGGCCGCCGCAGCGGAGAGAATCTGGTAGCTCATGTTCGGTTCCTACTCGTTTTGGTATTAATTATTGTGCTACTACTCGCAATAATTAATAGAGGCCCCTTGATCATTGGCATAGGGAAGAAGCGAACAAGTCTCCGCGCAAGATGTGTGAACCCGTTTGACACACCTCAACCATCAGCAGTCAATCTAGTGTTTATAGATCACGCATTAGCGTAAACTCATGAATTTTAGATATTTATTCACCACTCTCATACCTGACAGAATCACCTTCTCCAGATAGTTGCTATTCATAGCGAACACCGGAGAAACAAGGAGTCACCATTATGTTAAGTCATGCGCTGGTTCAGATTAGAGAAGCATTGGCCCAAGTGCCCTACATCGTCCACATCAATAATCAGGACGATTATGAGCGAGCTCTTGAGCTGATGGACGAGCTGGTAGATG
This sequence comes from Aeromonas sp. Prich7-2, assembly GCF_017939255.1. NCBI lineage: Bacteria > Pseudomonadati > Pseudomonadota > Gammaproteobacteria > Aeromonadales > Aeromonadaceae > Aeromonas > Aeromonas sp. Prich7-2. The sequence goes on along the minus strand of NZ_JAGKRI010000149.1, from coordinate 410 downwards.
ACTATGACACTAATAAGCAATTGATCGAGTTGCTTGCAACCAGTATCGAGCGCTGGGAAGACGGTGCTGACGAGTTCGCCGACTTCAACAAGGCTTTGGCATGTGTGGAGCCGGGTATTGCTGTCTTGAAGACTTTGATGAGCCAACACCGACTGGGAGGGGCTGACCTACCTGAGCTGGGGTCCAAATCCAATGTTAGCAAGCTGCTCAATGCAACCGAGGGTAAAAAACTGACTCGCAAACATATCGAGGCGCTAAGCAAGCGCTCATGTACAGAACCTTAAGCGGCAAGCGAATTAATAATACCGTCTAACGTGTTGTTTTGCTTGGATTTTCTCTGCCTACTCTTTTTGCCGTTTTTGGATAAATACACCATTGCCCACTCCAACTTCTCTGTTATTTCCTGCCAC
>NZ_JAGKRI010000015.1:0-22543 GCF_017939255.1 Aeromonas sp. Prich7-2 | reverse complement strand
TCCCAGGCATTACTCACCCGTCCGCCGCTCGCCGGCAAAAGTAGCAAGCTACTTTCCCGCTGCCGCTCGACTTGCATGTGTTAGGCCTGCCGCCAGCGTTCAATCTGAGCCATGATCAAACTCTTCAATTTAAGTTTGGTTGCCTGTTAAGGCGGCTCAATGAATTGCTGAATTAACTGCTGCAACTTAAAAGTTGCTTTGGTCACTTCATCAGACATTGAAAATCAAAAATTGTTTTTGATGCTCGATGCTGTGAGTGCCCACACAGATTGCTTGATTCAAATTGTTAAAGAGCGACGCAGCTTTTGGCTGCTGCGGGAGTGGCATTCTACTCAACCGCCTTCTCGAGTCAAGCCTTATTTTCAAAGGCTTTTCGAGGCTACCGACCGGCTTGTTTGCGTTGCCGCTTGCCGTGTCGATGGAGGCGCATTATAGGGAGCGAATTCGTTCTGGCAAGGAGATAATTGCAAAAAGATGGCTTTCATCGTTCAACCGCTTACAAAGCGACCACGACGATGAATTAATGCACGAAAAGGGTCTGCAGATTGGTATTCCGGATGCTGTATTGAGGCCGGCAGGTTGACAGATCAAGCTTGTATCAGTTTGGCTTTCCCTTGCAGCACAACCATGATGATCGGCTTTCCGCCTTCGGGTAACATAGCGCCCCTTTGCGATTCTCACACTCTTGGGCTTTGGAGAGTTTAATGCCTTTTGCACTTGGCCAGCGTTGGATTAGTGATACAGAGACGGATCTGGGTTTGGGGACTGTCGTTGCTGTTGAAGGACGCATGGTTACCCTGTTGTTTCCGGCTACCGGTGAAAACCGTATGTATGCCAAAGAAGAGGCACCGGTCACCCGGGTCAGCTTCAATGTGGGCGATCAGATAGCCAGCCACGAAGACTGGACCATGACGGTCGATGAAGTGCAGGAGAAAGATGGCCTGCTTATATATGTAGGTGTTCGCACCGACAATGGTGAGCCGATTGCCCTCAAGGAAGTGTTTCTCAACAACTTCATCAAGTTCAACAAGCCGCAGGATCGCCTGTTCGCCGGCCAGATTGACCGGATGTCCCGCTTTACCCTGCGCTACGAAGCGCTGGTCAACCAGCACCAGCGTCGCCGCAACCCGACTCGCGGCCTGGCTGGCGGGAAAGTCAGTCTGATCCCGCACCAGCTCTACATCGCCCATGAAGTGGGTCACCGCTACGCCCCGCGCGTATTGCTGGCAGACGAGGTGGGTCTGGGCAAGACCATCGAAGCAGGCATGATCATTCACCAGCAGTTGCTCTCCGGCCGCGCCCATCGGGTGCTGATCCTGCTGCCCGAAACGCTCCAGCACCAGTGGCTGGTCGAGATGCTGCGCCGTTTCAACCTGCACTTCTCCCTGTTTGACGAGGAGCGCTGCATCGAGGCGTTCGCCGATGCGGAGAACCCCTTCGAGACCGAACAGCTGGTGATCTGTAGCCTCGACTTCCTGCGCAAGAAGCGTCGTCGCTTCGAACAGGTACTGGAAGCCGAGTGGGATCTGCTGGTTGTCGATGAAGCGCACCATCTGGAGTGGAGCGAAGAGGCGCCGAGCCGTGCCTATGAAATGGTGGAAGCGCTGGCCGAACAGGTGCCGGGCGTGCTGCTGCTGACCGCAACCCCGGATCAGCTGGGCCACCAGAGCCACTTTGCCCGTCTGCGCCTGCTCGACCCCGAGCGTTTCTACGACTACGACGCCTTCCTCGCCGAGGAGCAGGCCTATGGTCAGGTTGCCAGCGCCGCGCAAGAGCTGCTGGATGGCGAGACCCTGAGCGATGAAGCCAGGCAGATCCTCGCCAGCCAGCTGGATGGGCTGGATCTCACTGATGCGGCCGCCCGTCAGCAGGCAGTTGCCAAGCTGCTGGATCAGCATGGCACCGGCCGGGTGCTGTTCCGTAACAGCCGCGCCAATATTCAGGGCTTCCCGGAGCGCCACCTCAACGTCTACCCCATGCCGCTGCCGGAGCAGTACAAGACCGCCATCAAGGTGATGGGCATGATGGGTGGCAATGGCGGCGATCTGCAGACCCGTGCCCTGCGCTACCTCTATCCCGAGAAGATCTTCCAGCAGTTCGAAGGCGACAACGCTACCTGGACCCAGTTCGACCCGCGCGTCGAATGGTTGCTGGAACTGCTGCTCTCCGCCCGTCAGCAGAAGGTGCTGGTGATCTGCTCCGAAGCAGCCACCGCCATCGCCCTGGAAGAGGCGCTGCGCACACGTGAAGGGATCCGTGGCGCCGTGTTCCACGAAGGGATGTCGATCCTCGAGCGGGACAAGGCCTCCGCCTATTTCGCTCAAGCTGAGGGGGGCGCTCAGGTGCTGCTCTGCTCCGAGATCGGCTCAGAAGGTCGCAACTTCCAGTTTGCCAGCCATCTCGTGCTGTTCGATCTGCCACTCAACCCGGATCTGCTGGAACAGCGTATCGGCCGACTGGATCGTATCGGTCAGCAGAATACCGTCGAGATCCACGTTCCCTATCTGGAAGGGACTGCCCAGTGCGCCCTGCTGCTCTGGTATCACGATGGTCTGGATGCATTCGAGCAGACCTGCCCGACGGCCCGCCCGGTGTTCGAAGCGGTACGTGAGGAGCTGTTCGAGCTGCTGGCCGCCAACACCGGCGAGCAGGGCCCCCTCGACGCCCTGCTGGTCAAGACCCGCGAACTGCACGAGCCGCTCAAGGCCCGGCTGGAACAGGGTCGCGATCGCCTGCTGGAAATCCACTCCAGCGGTGGCGAGGCCGCCCAGCAGCTGGTCGAGAAGCTCGCCGCCGAAGATGACGACACCGGCATGATCTCCTTCGCCCTCAAGATGTTCGACGAGATCGGCGTCAACCAGGATGATCGTGGTGAAAATGCGCTGGTGCTGACTCCCGGGGATCACATGCTGGTGCCGAGCTTCCCGGGCCTGCCGCAAGACGGCATGACCATCACCTTCGATCGCAACACCGCCCTGTCGCGGGATGACATGGCGCTGCTCTCCTGGGATCACCCCATGATGCGCGGCGGTATCGACCTGATCCTGGGTTCCGAGATCGGTGCCACCTCGGTGGCACTGCTCAAGAACAAGGCTCTGCCGGTCGGCTCCATCCTGCTTGAGCTGATCTTCGTTGCCGAGTCTGCGGCCCATCCCCAGCTCTACCGTTTCATGCCGCCGACGCCGATCCGTCTGCTGATGGACAAGAACGGCCAGAATCTGGGAGAGAAGGTGGCGTTTGATGCCTTCAACCGCCAGCTGACACCGGTCAACCGCCACCTTGGCAGCAAGCTGGTTACCGCATCCCAGCCGGTGATCCACGGCCTGATTGGCAAGGGCGAGGTCATTGCCAACGAACTGAAAGCCGGGATTGTAGACAAGGCCCGTGCCCAGATGGCGCAGACCCTGCAGCAGGATCTGGACAGGCTGGAGGCACTCAAGGCGGTCAACCCGAATGTGCGCGACAGCGAACTGGATTATCTGCGCAATTTGCAGGCAGAATTGCACCACCTGATCGACCAGACCCAACTCAAGCTGGATGCCATCCGCTTTATTGTGGTTACCCATAACTGACAAGGTAGCGACCGACAGCGGCCAGACCCAGCTCAAACTGGATACACAAGGCCGCTTTGTCGTGGTTACCCATAACTGATGGGGGCTTGCCCCCGCTTTGACCCAAGATGCGAGACGCTATGTTTGTATACTCCCCGCCCCTGGAACCCTGGCTCGATATCCTGTTCAAGGACAAGGACATCATGGTGGTCAACAAGCCCACTGGCCTGCTGAGCGTCCCCGGGCGCGGCCCCGAGAATGAAGACAGCGTGCTCCATCGGGTCAAGCAGCAGCACCCAAAGGCGGCGGCTGCCCATCGCCTCGACATGGCGACCACCGGCGTGCTGGTGATCCCGCTCAACCCCAACTCCCACCGGGAGCTGAGCCGGCAATTCCGCGAGCGGGAGACCGAGAAGCACTACCTCGCCTGGGTGTGGGGTGAACCGGCGCTGGATGCAGGTGAAGTGGATCTGCCGCTCTGCGTCGACTGGCCCAACCGGCCGAAGCAGAAGGTGGATTTTGAGGAGGGGCGTCATGCCCTCACCCTGTGGCAAAAGCTGAAGGTGGAGAACGGCAACAGCCTGATCAAGCTGACCCCGATTACCGGTCGCTCCCATCAACTGCGGGTACACATGCTGGAGCTGGGTCACCCCATCCTCGGCGACAACCTCTACGCCAACCCGGATGCGCTGGCGGCTGCACCGCACCTTTATCTTCATGCGGCCAGCCTGACCATCAGCCACCCCAGAAGCGGCGAGCGGATGACCTTCGAGGCACCGGCCCCTTTCCCGGTCTGAGCCTGGCAGATAACAGCCCAATAAAAAGAAAGCCCCCATCGAGAGATGGGGGCTTTTTTATCGCTCAGACGCGGATATCGATCTTGCTTCCGAGGGAAGCACTGGCCGATGTCGGCGCAGCCGGAGCGGATTGCGCTGCTGTTTCCAGCAGTTTCAGTGCGGATTCGCCTTCCTGGGTCTGCTGCTTTTTGGCCAGGCTGGCCACCATCAGTGCAGAACCGAACGACGCATTTGCAGAACTAGAAATATCCATTGTGTACCTCCTGCCAAGAGACTATCGGCCGGGCCCGGTGAGACATGAGCCATATCGTTCAACGCAGATATGCCTTGTCCGGCGAGCGCCGGGCCAACCAGCGCTCTTCCATCTCCAGCAATGTCTGATAGGCCTTTTCAGCATGCTCCGGGCGACTGAACAGATATCCCTGCCCATACAGATGTATGTCGGTCAATGAACGCAGCACATCGAGCTGCCCCTGAGTCTCGATCCCTTCACATACCAGTTTCTTGCCAAGCATGGAGCCCATACGGCAGATGTTGGCGACCAGTTCGGCCGCCTCGATCGAGGTGTCGATACCCTGGATGAAGGACCTGTCTATCTTCACCTTGCTCACCGGCAGCTTCTGCAGATAGCTGAGGGAGGAGTAGCCGGTGCCGAAGTCGTCAAGGGCCAGATGTACCCCTTGCTGGCTGAGATCCTGCATCAACTGCAGCGAGTTCTTGACCTCGCGCATGGTGGTGTCTTCCGTCACCTCCAGCACCAGGCTGGATGCGGGAATATGGTGCTCCATCAGCGCTCTGGCCACCAGCTTCAAGAGGTTGCGCTGGTACATGCCCGGGGAGATGTTCACGCACATCTGCAAGTCCACCAAACCCAGGTGCTGCCACTGATGAAGTTGCTCACATGCGGTATTCAATACCCAGCCACCCAGTTTCTCGGCCAGCTGGAACTCTTCCGCCACCTGGATCACCTCGTTGGGGGGAATAAAGCCAAGCTCGGGATGGCGCCAGCGCAGCAGCGCCTCCACGGCTTCACAGCGGCCACTTTCCAGATTGACGATGGGCTGGTAATAGAGCTCGAGCGCATTGTGCTCCAGCGCCATCACCATGTCGGACGCAAGATGCTTGCGCCTGGCCGTCTCGTTGAGCAGGGAACTGTCATAGATGACATAGGGAACATGGGTCTTGCGGCTGTGAGAGAGGGCCTGCTCCGCCCGGCTGAGCAACTCCTGGGTCTGGTTGCTGTCGGTCGGGAAGAAGGCGATACCAATACCGACCTCAAGCCGGAAAGGGTAGTTGTCGATGATGATGTCTTGCTTGATGGAGTGGAGCACTCTGGCCACGAGCTCCCTGACCTGACGAAGATCGCTCCCCTCCCGTTGCAGCATGGCAAGCTGATCTCCCCCCAAACGCGCCACCCACTCCCCGTTTTCGCACAGGGCGCGCAGCCGCTTTGCCACCTCCTGCAGCAGGAGGTCCCCTGTGTTATAGCCAAACTTGCTGTTGATATCGCGAAAGTCGTTGATGTCGACCAGCACCAGTCCGAAGGAGGTGTCACGGGTGACGTAGGCATCCATCTTTTCCAGCAACGCCAGCCGGTTGGCGAGCCCGGTGAGGGGATCGATCCTAGCGGTCCTGAAATGGCGCCTGGCTTCTCGCACCAGCAGCCCGCTGAGCAGAATGACGGACACCACCAGCCCCGACACCATGAACAGCAGGGCATTGCGCAACTGGCCAAAACGCGCGTCGTTGCCCGTATAGACGTTGATGTTGTTCTGCATGACGGAAGCAAGAGAGTAAGAGAGGGGTTCCTGCAAGGGCGCCAGTGTCATCATGACTTGTTGGTAATCCGGCGTCCCCGGTTTGAGTTTGACCAAATCAGGCTCCAGCTTGCGGATACTGCTTTCAGTCAGTTTCACCAGCCGCAGCGTCTTCGGATTGTCCGCGAGGCTTTTTCTCAATTGGCCGCTCAGGAGAATGGGGGTACGACTCCAGAGAATGTCATAGCGAAGCAGCAGGGCTTCCTGGTCTATGCCGCCATAGTGGTAAATCTCGACGGCATTGAGAAAGCGGCCCAACTCGAGCTGCAACTGCATCAATGCCCATGAGACGTCATAGGTGTACTTCTCCATCACCCGGGTCGCATTTTGTATCTGCACCAGGCAATAGAGGGTGCTACCCGTGAACAACAGAATGGATAGATAAAGAACGCCGAGTAAGGGCCAGGCCCTGGTCTTCGCTTTCACCCAGTACTCCCGTAAACCACCGTTTTTACTGCTGAATGTCGATCGCACTCAGTTGCCAGATCATCATGTCGGTGAACTCGGAACGCCTGAGTTCGGGATGCTGATCCAGTGGCAGGATAAACCAGAGCGGCCCCTTGTCACGTACCCGCATGGTCATCCCGTCATCCTGCCAGGCCAGGATAGGATCGTATTGCTTGACCTTATCCCAGTTGATCCGGATCTGGAAACTGTTCAGGGCGGTGAGCGTGATGCTCTTGCCGTTGGCCTTCACCTCCGTCAGCACGTCCGCCAGTTTCGGCCCTACGTATTTGTGCGGTTTGTCCACCCAGGGATTGCTCGTCACCACCTCATGCTGCGGCAGCGCCTGGATCATGGCCATATCGAACAGCACCTCTCCATCTGCCGGGTCGGCAGGGTCCAGATTACCCGTCACCTTGAGAATGACCGGCCCCTGCGGTGTCGCCTGCGCCATGCCCGGCAAGGCCAGGGAAAGGAGTAACGGGAGAAACCCTAAGTATCGCATGTTCACCTCAGATCATTTCACTATCAACAACTTCAGCTTAGTAGCACTAAAAAAAACGGCCCGCAAAAGCGAGCCGTTTGATGACTTGACGGGATTACATCATACCCATACCGCCCATGCCACCCATATCAGGCATGGCAGGTGCATCTTTCTTCGGCAGCTCGGAGATCATGCACTCTGTGGTGATCATCAGGCCAGCGACGGACGAGGCGAACTGCAGGGCAGAACGGGTTACCTTGGTCGGATCCAGGATACCCATGGCCAGCATGTCGCCGTACTGTTCGGTGTAGGCGTTGTAACCGTAGTTGCCTTCACCGTTCTTCACGGCATTGGCGATGACGGAGGCTTCTTCGCCGGCGTTGATGACGATTTGACGCAGCGGGGCTTCCATGGCGCGCAGGGCAACCTTGATACCGACGTTCTGGTCTTCGTTGTCACCACGCAGGGAGGCCAGCTTGGCAGCAACGCGCACCAGCGCTACACCACCACCGGCAACCACGCCTTCTTCCACGGCTGCGCGAGTAGCGTGCAGGGCATCGTCAACACGGGCTTTCTTCTCTTTCATTTCAACTTCAGTGGCAGCACCCACCTTGATCACGGCAACACCGCCGGCCAGCTTGGCCACGCGCTCTTGCAGCTTCTCACGGTCGTAATCGGAAGAGGTCTCTTCGATCTGCTGACGGATCTGGGCCACGCGGCTTTCGATCAGGGCAGCATCACCCACGCCATCGATGATGGTGGTGTTCTCTTTGGTGATGACGATGCGCTTGGCACGGCCCAGATCTTCCAGGGTCGCTTTTTCCAGCTCCATGCCCACTTCTTCGGAGATCACGGTACCACCGGTCAGGATGGCGATATCCTGCAGCATGGCCTTGCGGCGATCACCGAAGCCCGGCGCCTTGACGGCGGCCACTTTCACGATGCCACGCATGGTGTTGACCACCAGAGTCGCCAGAGCTTCGCCTTCCACGTCTTCGGCCACGATGATCAGCGGTTTGCCCGCCTTGGCCACACCTTCCAGCACCGGCAGCATTTCGCGGATGTTGGAGACTTTCTTGTCCACCAGCAGGATGAAGGGGTCATCCAGTTCGACGGAGCCGGTTTCCGGCTTGTTCACGAAGTAAGGGGAGAGGTAGCCGCGGTCGAACTGCATGCCTTCTACCACCGCCAGCTCGTCTTCCAAGCCCTGACCGTCTTCCACGGTGATGACGCCGTCACGGCCGACCTTGTCCATGGCTTCGGCAATCAGCTTGCCGACCTTCTCGTCGGAGTTGGCGGAGATGGTGCCTACCTGGGCGATGGCATTGTTGTCGGCACAGGGAGTGGACAGTGCTTGCAGCTCGGCAACGGCAGCCACAACGGCCTTGTCGATACCACGCTTCAGATCCATGGGGTTCATGCCGGCGGCAACGGCCTTCAGGCCTTCGTTGACGATGGCTTGAGCCAGTACGGTGGCCGTGGTGGTACCGTCACCGGCGGCGTCATTGGCCTTGGAAGCGACTTCCTTGACCATCTGGGCCCCCATGTTCTGGAACTTGTCTTCCAGTTCGATTTCACGGGCAACGGAGACGCCATCCTTGGTGATGGTCGGGGCGCCGAAGGACTTGTCCAGCACCACGTTGCGGCCTTTCGGGCCCAGGGTCACCTTGACGGCATCGGCCAGGATGTTGACGCCTTCCAGCATTTTGATGCGAGCTTCGTTGCCAAACTTAACTTCTTTAGCTGCCATGTTCTTCAATCCTTAAATCAATTCGGGAAAAGAGGGAGGGTGATTACTCTTCGACAATCGCCAGGATGTCGGTCTCGGACAGGATCAGTACGTCCTGGCCATCCAGCTTTTCGGTCTTCACGCCGTAGCCTTCGTTGAAGATCACCTTGTCACCCACCTTGACGGCCAGTGCTTTGACATCCCCATTGTCCAGAATTCGACCAGTCCCCACGGCAAGAACTTCACCACGGGTGGACTTCTGGGCCGCAGTGCCAGTCAAGACGATGCCGCCAGCGGATTTGGCTTCAGCTTCGATGCGCTTGATGATGACGCGGTCGTGCAGTGGACGAATTTTCATCGATAACTCTCCCAAAATGAGTCTCTGTGTTGCTTGAGGAATGGCCGCAATCGGCCAAATTTGTCATGCCCCTGATCTGGGGCAACAGGGCTAGCCCTTCAAGGGCAAATACAAAAAAAATATTTTCACGTACTATGAACACCTTCGATGGATCACCCATCCCCAATCAGGAAGGCGGATGGAGACGGCCAGCATTCAGGCCCAAAGCACCTAGAGACTCTGCCTTGAGCCGACCCAACCCCATGCTGACCGCCCCCATGACGCCCATGCTGCTGCGCATGACGGGCCCCATGATCCTGGGCATCATCGCCATCCTGGCCTTCAACCTGGTCGATACCTTCTTCATCGGCATGCTGGGTACCCAGGCGCTGGCCGCCATCAGCTTCACCTTCCCGGTCACCTTTGTCGTCACCTCCCTGACCATGGGGCTGGGCGCGGGCCTGTGCGCCCTGCTCGGTCATGCCCTGGGGCAGGGTCGCCACGACGAGGCAGCCCGCATCACCACAGACTGCCTGTTCCTCGCCGTCATCCTGGTGAGTCTGCTCGCCGGGCTGGGGGCAATGACCATTACTCCTCTGTTCACCCTGCTGGGGGCCAGCCCCGAGCTCATCTCCCTCATCCACGATTACATGCTCATCTGGTATCTGACCGTCCCCATGCTGGTCGTGCCCATGGTCGGCAATGCGGCTATCCGGACGACGGGGGATACCAAGACCCCCAGTCTGGTGATGGGGGTCGCCGGTCTGGTCAACGGCGTGCTGGATCCTCTGCTCATCTTCGGGCCGGGCCCCTTCCCCGAGTGGGGCATTCGGGGAGCCGCCATCGCCACTTCCCTCTCCTGGCTGATGGCCATGCTGGTCAGCCTCTATATATTGCGCCACCGCGAGGGCCTGCTGCGCTGGCGCCTCTCCCCGCGCCCGCAGTTGCTGGCCCACTGGCGCGCCCTGCTCCATGTGGCTGTGCCCGCATCGTTTACCAACATGCTCAACCCACTGGCCAACGCCGTGTTGATGATCATTTTCGCCGGGCTGGGAACCGAGGTGGTCGCCGCCTACGGCGCGGCATCCCGGGTCGAGGCCTTGCTGCTCATCGTGATGATGGCGCTCTCCTCCGTGCTGGCCCCCTTCATCTCGCAGAACTGCGGCGCCGGGAATCCGGCCCGAGCCAAGGCCGCCCTGCTGCTCTGCATGCGCTTCGCCCTGATATTCCAGCTTGGGGTCTACGCGCTGACCTGGCTTCTCGCCCCCTTCATCGCCGAGCTGTTCAGCGATCATCCGCAAGTGGTGATACTCATCGTGCTCTATCTGCATCTGGTCCCCATTGGCTACGGCTTTCAGGGCATGGTGATGCTGTTGGCATCGGCGCTCAACGGCGTCAGGGCATCGGCGGTGTCACTGCTGATAAACGGTATCAGACTGTTTGTCTTCTTGCTGCCAGGGGCCTGGCTGGGGGCAAAACTGGGGGGAGAACAGGGGATCTATCTGGGGATGCTGCTGGCGAACCTGGCCGCCGGATTGCTGGCATGGGGGTATGCCCGCCACAGATTCGAGCGGCTGTGCCATGAGGGGAGATCCTGACGGCACAGCCCGAGGCTCGCGATTACTCTTTGCGTTCGAACTCCCCTTCGATGGTGTTGCCACCCGCTCGCGGGGATTGTCCGGGCCTGTCATCGCCGGGACCCGGCTCGAACGGCTGCTGGCGAGCCTGGAAGCCCCCCATCTGCATCCTGAACTGATTGCTGCCAATCAGCTTGTCGGCCAGCATGTTGCGCAGCCAGGGCTGCAGCAGCAGGATGCCGACAATATCGCTCACAAATCCCGGGATAATCAGCAGCAAGCCCGCCAGCGCCAGCATCATGCCACCCATCACCTCGCGGCCAGGCATCTCCCCCAACTGCATCTTCTGCTGGGCAGTGAGCAGGGTCTTGATCCCCTCGCTGCGCACCAGCGACGATCCCAGCACGGCGGTCAGTACCAGCAAGCCAACGGTTGGCAAGGCCCCGATCACGGAGCCCACCTTGATCATGACGGTGAGCTCCAGCAATACCAGCCCGACCAACAACAGTAACAACTTGCCCATAGCAACCTCGGAGCGATGAATGAATGGACCCGGGGTGTCCGGTCGGCAGCCGCACATCGCTGATGCTGACGCGCCGGGTTCAGGTCTTCTGACATTAAAATGGGGCTGGTTGATCATTTTTCAAGCCTCTCCTGCCGCAGGCCCCGGAATACGGATAAATATTTGTCCGCCCAACTGGGATTGAGGTGGTTGTTCTGTCAAAGTTAATCGCCCGATTGCAATATCTGTTTAATGACCACAAGAAATTTGAGGTTGCCTCAAATTTAGTGATCCAGGTCTAATACCGGATACCTCAATTGGGGTAACATCAACACCAGTCATTGCACAGGGAGCAACTGGCTCCCAACTGCCCCACCCGATGTGTGGTGCTTCAGGATGAAATGTGCGTAGGGAAATCGCGACCACTCGGTGAGGATCGTTTCCATTTATTTGATTTCTGAGGCATAACAATGAGCGACATCAAGAACGTCCGCATTGAAGAAGACCTGCTGGGCACCAAAGAAGTTTCCAACGACCTCTACTACGGCGTGCACACCCTGCGCGCTGTTGAGAACTTCAAGATCAGCACTCAGAAGATTTCTGACGTTCCCGAGTTTGTTCGTGGCATGGTCCTGACCAAGAAGGCGGCTGCACTGGCCAACGGTGAGCTGGGCACCATCCGTCCCGAGATCGCAGACAAGATTGTCGAAGCCTGCGACCTGATGCTGAACACCGGCAAGTGCTTCGATCAGTTCCCGGTCGATGTCTATCAGGGCGGCGCCGGTACCTCCGTCAACATGAACACCAACGAAGTGCTGGCCAATATCGCCCTCGAGCTGATGGGACTTGAAAAGGGCCGCTACGACGTCATCAACCCCAACGATCACGTCAACAAGTGCCAGTCCACCAACGATGCCTACCCCACCGGTTTCCGCGTGGCCGTGGTCAACAGCACCGACACCACCCTGCACGCTCTGGAAGCCCTCATCGCCGCCTTCGATGTCAAAGCCAAGGAATTCAAACATATCCTGAAAATGGGCCGTACCCAGTTGCAGGACGCCGTGCCCATGACCCTGGGTCAGGAGTTCCACGCCTTCGCCGTCACCCTGCGTGAAGAGATCAAATCCATCAAGCGTTGCCAGGAGCTGCTGCTGGAAGTGAACCTGGGCGCCACCGCCATCGGTACCGGTCTGAACACTCCGCCCGAGTACTCCGGTCTTGCCATCAAGCGTCTGGCCGAGATCACCGGTCGTGCCTACGTGCCGGCAGAGGACCTCATCGAAGCGACCTCCGACTGCGGCGCCTATGTGATGCTGCACGGTGCGGTCAAGCGCCTGGCCATGAAGCTCTCCAAGATCTGTAATGACCTGCGTCTGCTCTCCTCCGGCCCGCGCACCGCGCTCAAAGAGATCAACCTGCCGGAAATGCAGGCTGGCTCCTCCATCATGCCGGCCAAGGTCAACCCGGTCATTCCGGAAGTGGTCAACCAGTCCTGCTTCAAGGTATTCGGCAACGACGTCACCATCACCTTCGCCGCCGAGGCCGGTCAGCTGCAGCTGAACGTCATGGAGCCGGTGATTGGTCAGGCCATGTTCGAATCCCTGAGCCTGATGGAAAAAGCCTGCATCTCCCTGCGCGAGAAGTGCGTGGAAGGCATCACCGCCAACCCGGACATCTGCATGAACCACGTGCTGAACTCCATCGGCATCGTGACCTACCTGAACCCCTTCATCGGTCACCATGAAGGCGATATCGTCGGCAAGATCTGTGCCCAGACCGGCAAGAACGTCCGCGAAGTCGTGCTGGAACGCGGCCTGCTGACCGCCGAACAGCTGGACGAGATCCTCTCCATCGAGAACCTGATGAACCCGCAATACAAAGCCAAGCGTTACACCCGCGAAGCCACCGTATAAGCGAGCAGATGGGCCGGGGTTATCCCGGCCCATTTAAAGTCAATTCCCGAGCGGTCTCTCCACAGCCCCATCGGGAATTGGCTTTTCAGCCTAATAAAACCTAAAAAAACTGGAAAATGGAGTGTTCGCTATGATTGGAATCGAGTTACTTGTCGTGCTCGCCGCTATCTATCTGGGGGCCCGGATAGGCAGCATCGGTATCGGCTTTGCCGGTGGTCTTGGGGTACTGGTACTGACCTGGGGGCTGGGCATGCCCATCCCGAGCGATCAGCTGGTGACCTATCTCCCGTGGGACGTGATCATGATCATCGCGTCCGTCATCTGCGCCATTGCCTGTATGCAGCTGGCTGGCGGGATGGATTATCTGGTGCACCTGGCCGAAAAAGCCCTGCGCAAGAATCCCAAGCACATCACCTTCGCCGCGCCGGTCGTCACCTACCTGATGACCATGCTGGCCGGTACCGGTCACACCGCCTTCTCCACCCTGCCGGTGATCGCCGAAGTGGCCAAGGAGCAGGGCATTCGCCCCTCCCGTCCGCTCTCCATCGCGGTCGTTGCCTCCCAGATTGCCATCACCGCCTCCCCCATCTCGGCGGCCGTGGTCGCCTTCTCCGGCATGCTGGAGCCGCTTGGCGTCGACTACCTGACCCTGCTGGCCATCTGCATCCCGTCCAGCTTCATCGCCTGTCTGCTGGGGGCCTTCATCGCCAACCTGCTGGGCAAGCCACTGGATCAGGACGAAGTCTATCTGGAGCGCAAAGCCAAGGGACTCATCAAGCTGCGCGGTACCAGCCAGGTTGAGATCAAGCCTTATGCCAAGCTCTCCGTCGGCATCTTCGTCGCCTCCATCGTGGCCGTGATGGCCTATGCCACCGCCATCTCCGGCAACGTCGGCCTCATCAGCAGCCCGCCGATCCCCCGCGATGGCGCCATCATGGGCATCATGCTCTCCGCCGCTACCCTGATGGTCCTGTTCTGCAAACTGGACGCGGCCCAGATCACCAACATGCCGACCTTCAAGTCCGGTATGTCCGCCTGTATCTGCGTGCTGGGCGTAGCCTGGCTGGGCAACGTCTTCGTGAAGGGCAACATGGTCGAGATCCAGGCGTTCGCCGGCGATCTGCTGAGCCAATACAGCTGGCTGCTGGCCGTGGTGCTGTTCTTCTCCTCCATGCTGCTCTACTCGCAAGGTGCCACCACCAAGGCCCTGATGCCTGCCGCCCTGGCACTGGGTGTCAGCCCGCTGGCGGCCATCGCCTCCTTCGCCGCCGTGAGCGCCCTGTTCGTGCTGCCGACCTACCCGACCCTGCTGGCCGCGGTCGAGATGGACGACACCGGCTCCACCCGCATCGGCAAGGCCGTGTTCAACCACCCCTTCTTCATCCCGGGTGTGGCCACCATTGCCATGGCTGTGGCGCTCGGCTTCTTCTTCGGTGGTCTCATCCTCTGACCGGTGAACCACCCCATGCAAAACGGCCCGAACGGGCCGTTTTTTTATGCCAGGCCACCGCCGGGCTCCCATGAAAAAGCCGCTCCCGGGAGCGGCTTTCGTCATCTTGGCGGCATCCTCAGGCCGTGGTCTGGCGGGTACCGAAATAGTCAGCCAGGAAGTCGTCGAACGACAGACTGTCACTGCGTTCCCGCTCCCGCTGCTTGGCCAGGGAGTCCCGTGCCTCGCCGGCAAAGTAGGCCTCGTCCCAGTACTGCAGCTCGCCGGCCAGCATCTCTTCCCGGTAGCGGCTCGCCAGCGCATCGCCGAAGCAGCCGTTGTCCTGACCGCTTGAAAGCAACTGCTTGAGCAGGCGGGCGGAGTAGGTCTGCTCGGGGTCGAGCAGCTTCTCACGGTGCATCGCCAGCGTCTCGCGATAGCGGTTGCGACCACAGCAGCGATCCAGCAGCGCTGCGACCTCGGCCAGCTCGTCGAACAGCTTGAGGCCGTACTCCTTGAGGCCGATGGCATTGCCCTGCTCATCTTCAAGCGTCAGGCCGGGGCGACGCCCCTCCAGCACCACCTTGTTCTGGTTGCGGCGGTTGCGGGCAACCTCGTCATCCGAGAGCACGGGGGAAGGGCGCAACAGGCACCAGACCAGGAAGAGATCGAAGAAGCGGATCTGATCCACCTCGATACCGAACGGGGTGAAAGGATTGACGTCCACCGTGCGCAACTCGATGTATTCGATGCCGCGCTGCTCCAGCGCATCCGAGGGCTTCTCGCCGCTGCGGGGGGTACGCTTGGGGCGGATCGGCGCGTAGAGCTCGTTTTCCAGCTGCAGCACGTTGTCGTTGAGCTGGCGGTACTCGCCGTTCACCTTGACCCCTATCCTGGCGAAGTCGGGATCATGGGTGTTGATGGCCCGGCGCAGACTGCTCACATAGGCGGGCAGGCTGTCATGACTGATCTTGAGCCCCGCCTGGGCGCTGTTGGTGTAACCGAGATCGGACAGGCGCAGAGCCGTGGCATAGGGCAGGTAAAGGGTGCCCTTGCCGGTCTTCTGGAACGGCAGGCTGCTCTTGCGCCCCTTGAGGAAGGAGTCGCAGATGGCAGGAGACGCGCCGAACAGATAGGGCACCAGCCAGCCGAAGCGGTAGACGTTGCGAATAAGCCCCATGTACTTGTCGGAGATGAAGCGCTGGCTGCAGCAGCCCTCTCCCACCAGATCCTGCCACTCGCACCAGAAGCTGTCCGGCATGGAGAAGTTGAAGTGCACCCCGGCGATCACCTGCATCAGGCTGCCGTAGCGGTTCTTCAGCCCCTGGCGATAGAGGGTCTTCATCCGCCCGATGTTGGAACTGCCGTACTGGGCCAGGCGGATGCTCTCCTCGTCACCGACGAAGCAGGGCATGGAGAGGGGCCAGATCCGCTCCTCTCCCAGATGATGAATGGTGTGGCGGTGAATGTCGCCGAGCTGCTCGATCAGGCTCTCGATGGAGTCGGTGGCCGGCGTGATGAACTCCAGCAGGCTCTCGGAGTAATCGGTGGTGATGTTGGCATGGGTCAGG
The DNA here is from genome assembly GCF_017939255.1 of Aeromonas sp. Prich7-2. Lineage (NCBI taxonomy): Bacteria > Pseudomonadati > Pseudomonadota > Gammaproteobacteria > Aeromonadales > Aeromonadaceae > Aeromonas > Aeromonas sp. Prich7-2. The sequence goes on along the minus strand of NZ_JAGKRI010000015.1, from coordinate 6,392 downwards.
GCCGACCCCAGGCTTCTGGGGTGATCGGTCTGGGCCAGGGTCCCTTCGGGGGTGATGCGCAGACATTCGCGCTCGATCCCGCGCCGGATCCCCTTGAGGGCGGTCACCCGTTCCGGGGTGCCCAGCGCAGCCAGCAACTCGGTGAGCGACAAGCTAGTAGTAGTCATATTCACGGCTCATGTGTGGCCGCCCCACCCGGGGCGGCACTTATTGTTGCGACGCCCCTCAGGGCAGTTGCAGTGGATAGATGGGAAGATGAAGCTCGCTCAGGGGTTTTTCAAGCTTTTGCTTGTCTCCCACCACCACAATCACCATCTCGGCCGGATCCAGCCAGCGGGCTGCACTGGCCTTCAGCGTCTCGGGTGACACCGTTTTGATCAGGTTGTTCTGGGCCTGCACATAGTCCGGCTTCAGGTCGTACATGATCATCTGCAGCAGGAAGCCAGCCTTCTGTCCCAGGGTCTCGTAGGAGAGCGCATCCTGCTGGGAGACGGCGCTGCGCATGTAGGCCAGCTCCACCGGGGTCGGCCCGTTCTTGCGGTAGCCGTCCATCTCCTTGAGGAACTGACGGATGGCATCCACGGTCGCATCGGTGCGCACGTTGGCGCCGGTGGCGAACACGCCGGCCTCGCGGTTAGCCTGGAAGCCCGAGCTGGCACCATAGGTGTAGCCCTTGTCTTCCCGCAGGTTGAGGTTGATGCGGCTGTTGAAGTTGCCCCCCAGGTTGAAGTTCATCAGGTTCGCGACGAAGTAGTCCCCGGTGGTGTCAAACGGCATGGCACGGCGGCCGATGCGGATCACCGACTGGGGCGCTCCCGGCTTGTCCACCAGGTAGATGCCCGGTTTGGCCTGCTCCCCCTTGAGCTTGAGATCCCCCAGGGTCGGAGCCGGCCCCTGCCACTGGGTCAGGAAGGCGAGACCGGATTCCACCTGCTGGGCGGTCACATCACCTGTCACCACCACCTTGGCATTGGTCGGATTGTAATAGGCCTCATAGAAGCGCTTCACATCCGCCAGGGTCAGCCTCTCCACGTCCGCCAGCACCCCGTCAGAGGGTTGGCCGAGGCGGTTCTGCTTGCCATAGACCAGTTCGCGAAACGCCTGACCCGCCAGCCACTCGGGTTGCTGCTCGCTCTGTTTCATGCCTTGCAGCATCTGGGTCTTGAGCCGCTCGAAGTCCGCTTCCCGCAGGCCGGGTTGCAGCAGCACTTCCCGCACCAGCGCCAGGGTTTCGGGCAGCTTGTCCGCCAGACTGCTGATGGTGATGAGGTTGTTGTACTGGGCGCTGGAGACGCTGATGCTGGCGCCGAGTTTTTGCAGCTCGTCGCTCAGCTCGGCCTCGGAGAGGCGCGTCGTCCCCTGCTCCAGCATGGCGGCGGTGAGGCTGGCCAGCCCCAGCTCTCCCTTGCCTTCGGCCCGGATGCCACCCGGCAGGGCGATCATGATGGAGACGGCCGGGATCTCGTCGCTGTGGGTGCCGATGATCTCGATCCCCTTGTCGAGCTTGCCACGCCAGATGGCGGGCACCTTGACGCTCACCGCATCGGCCGCCTTGGGCTGCACGCTGCGATCGAAGTCATCTTTCACCGGCCGCTCGGCCAGCACCTTGTCATGCTTGCTGTAATCCGGCAGCTCCCGTTTGGCGGGAGTGAAGTTCGGGGTCGCGGCCTGCCAGTCGCTCTTGCCCTTGGGCACCACGCTCAGCACCACGGCAGGCTTGTTCTGGATGAACTTGTCGTAGGCAGCCTTGACGTCAGACCCCTTGACCCGGGCGATGGCATCCAGATTCTTGAACACATAGTCGGGATCCCGGGCCAGCACCTGCCCCATGGCAAGCTGGCTGACCTTGCCCTCGATGCTGTCGAGTCCCCAGATGGCGGACGCGCGATAGCTGCTGATGGCCTTCTCCAGATCCGCGGGCTTGATGCCGCGCTGGGCGAACTCGCCGATCACCTTGTCCACCTCGCCCTTGAGGGTCTTGAGGCTGCCATCCGCCGCCGGATTGGGGTAGGCATAGACCGTCAGGGTACAGGCAAGCTCTTCGCAGGAGTGGGAGGCACCCGCCTCGATGGCCTTGCCGGTTTTCACTAAGGACTGGTAGAGCATGGAGCTGGCAGAGCCCCCCAGCACATCGGCAAAGATGTCCAGCGCCGGCTCCTGCGGGTCACCCAGGGAGACGGTCGGGTAGCTGATATACAGGAGCGGTAGATGCACCTTGTCTTCCAGCGTCACGTAGCGGGTTGCCGGCAGGGTGGCCGGCTGAGGCGTCGGTTCGGCCACATCCGGACCGCGCGGGATGGAACCGAAGTACTGCTCAATCCAGGCCAGCGCCTGCTTGGTATCAAAGTCGCCGCCCAGGGTCAGAGTGGCGTTGTTGGGACCGTACCAGCGCAGGAAGAACTGCTTGAGGTCGTTGACGTCGACCCGGTCGAGATCCTCCACATAACCGATGGGTTGCCAGGAGTAGGGGTGGGTGCGCGGATAGAGTGCCTCCCCCACCTTCTCGCCCACCAGGCCATAAGGCTGGTTGTCGATGCGCTGGGCCCGTTCGTTCTTGACGGTGGCGCGCTGGATCTCGAACTTCTTCTGGCTCACCGCATCGAGCAGGAAACCCATGCGGTCCGCCTCCAGCCAGAGCACCTTCTCCAGCTGATTGGCCGGCACGGTTTCGTAGTAGTTGGTGCGGTCCTTGTTGGTGGTGCCATTCATGTCACCGCCCGCCTCGTTGATGATCCGCATGTGTTCCTGATCACCAACGTGCTTGGAGCCCTGGAACATCATGTGCTCGAAGAAGTGGGCAAAGCCCGACTTGCCCACGGTTTCCCGGGAGGAGCCGACATGATAGGTGACATCCAGATGCACCAGGGGATCGGAGTGGTCGGGGGCCAGGATCACGGTCAAACCGTTGTCCAGCTTGTACATCTGGTAGGGAATGCCGAGCTTGCCCTCCTGCTTGACCTGCTCGGACACCAGGGTCGGGGCCGCCAGCACGGGAAGGGAGAAGCCCAGCAGCATGCTTAATGGAATGAGTTTGTTCACGGGTACCTCGTGAGTGACAAAAGGGCTAGAAGATCTGACTGGCCAGCAGAAACACCAAGGCATAACGAAGCAATTTGCCGAGCCCGATCAAGATGAGGGAGCGCCAGAAGGAGAGGCGCAGCCAACCAGCCAGCAGACAGAGACCATCGCCGACCACAGGCGTCCAGGCAAGCAGTAGACACCAGTGGCCATGACGTTTGAGCCAACCAAGGGCTTTTTGTTCCCCACGGCCTTGAAAATCTTCCGGTTTTTTCTTGTGGGTGGCGAGCCAGCCGAGCCACCAGGTGGTCATGGAACCCAGGGTATTGCCCAGCGTCGCCCAGAAAAGCAGGCTGGTCATGCTCCACTCCCCCTTGACCGCCATGGCGCCCAGCAGCACTTCCGAGCTGCCGGGCAACAGGGTGGCGGAGGTGAAGGCGCTCAGAAACAACCCTCCCAGCCCCATCCCGGTGAAGTCTATCATCCGGGCTGGCCGTCTGCGGCGGACATGCGCAGCAACAGCTTGCCGCGCACATGGCCCTGCTCGATGGCCTGATGGGCCAGCGCCCCTTCTGCCAGCGTGTATTCACCGGAGACGGTGATCTTCACCTCCCCCTGGCGAAGCAGCGTCAGCATCTGGGTCAGCTGCGTTCGATCGGGATGGACCAGCATGCCGACAACCTCGACGCCGAGCTCGGCCCCCGCGTCCTTGATCTGCTGGGCCGTGATGGTGGGGACCGTCACCAGACGGCCGCCCGGCTTGACGCAGGCCAGCGCCGCCTTGCCGCTCTCGCCCCCCACCAGATCCAGCACCAGATCGAACGGACCATCGGTGATCGCTTCGGTGCACCACCCGGCCTGGTGGTAATCCACCATCCGGCTCGCCCCGAGACTATGAAGGAAGCTGTGATTGTCGCCGCTTGCCGTGGCAACCACGTGGGCACCATAGGCGGCGGCAAACTGCACCGCCAGGTGGCCGACGCCACCGGCACCGGCCAGGATCAGTACCCGTTGCCCCGACTGCAGGCCACCGTGCTCCAGCAGCCCCTGCCAGGCGGTGAGGCCCGCCAGCGGTAGGGCCGCTCCCTGCCTGAGGCTCACCCCATCGAGCTTGACCAGCTCCTCCTCGCGGGCCACCACGGATTCGGCATATGCACCGGCGGCGAGGGGGAAACCCACCATGCCGCACACCTGATCCCCCTCGGCCAGGGAGGTCACGCCGGGCCCCACCTTTTCCACCACACCGGAGACGTCATAACCCGGCGTCCAGGGCAGGTTGTCCTTGTTCTGGGCGGCCGCCCAGCCGAGACCGGCCCGGGTCTTGGCATCGATGGGGTTGACCCCCGCAAAGCAGATGCGCACCCGGACCTCTCCCTCCGCGGGCACCTTGTCCAGGGAAGGGTTGAGCCTGAGTACCGAGGGGTCGCCGAATGCGGTAATCTGTAGCTGCGTCATTGCACAATCCATCCTGTTGATTGATCAAGGGTCAACAGAATAACAGCGAGGACACCATGGCTCGAATGTTTCTTATTCCTCTGTTGCTGGCCCTGGGGTGGTGGGCGTTTCTGCTCTACTTCCGCATTCCGCTCAAACAGGGGGCCAAGGGCTTTTACTGGATCATCGGCATCGGCGGCGGGCTTGCCGCCTTCCTCAGCCTGATGATGGTGCTCACTCACTAGGGTTCGGGGACAAGGGGGAAGAAGAGAAGATGCTGCATGGACTGAACCATCTCACGCTGGCAACCGGCGATCTCGACAGCAGCGTTGCCTTTTATGTCAACTTGCTGGGATGTCGCCCCAGGGTGAGATGGGCACGGGGAGCCTATCTCACCCTCGGCGATCTCTGGCTCTGTCTCTCCTGCGATCCTCCCCAACCGGCCAGAGATTACAGCCATGTCGCGTTTGGCATCTCGCCTGAACAGTTTCCAGCCTTCTGCGCCCGTCTGCGCGCGGCGGGCGTCGTGGAGTGGAAGAAGAACAGCAGCGAAGGGGATTCACTCTATCTGCTGGATCCCGACGGGCACCGACTGGAAATCCATGCAGGCAACCTGGATAGCCGCCTCGCCTCTCTCAGACAGCAACCCTATGAGGGTCTTATCTGGTTCGACTGAGCCGGATTCACCCCTGCTCGGCACGAAGATGGTAGTGACGATTGCTGCCCTGCCCCAGCACGCCCTGCGCCAGCAGATGCTGGAACACCCGGTCCACCTCCTCCAGAGACAGTGACAATGCCTCTGCCACCTTGCGTTTGCTGCATTTGAGCTCGCCGCTCTCCATCGCGCCGCGCACCTGGGCGACCACGGCTGGCTCGGGCATGGGTCTGCTGATGGCTGGCGGCTCCGGGGTCGGCACTGCGACCCGGGCCTCGGCTTGCGCCTTCTCCCGTTGCCACATCCATTGACGGCGGAAGCGGTTCTCCTCACCGATCAGGCTGACGAAAAAGGCACCAAACGCATCGAGCAGGATAGACAGGAAGCAGACCAGCAGGAACTGCACCTGGCCGATGCTCATGCCCACCCCGTCCGCCAGACTGCTCATCAGCCCCAGCATGGAGGACTGCTCCCCCAGCGGCTTGGCGTCCCGCTCCTGGCGCAGCTCGTCCTGACGCAGCCTGAGCTTGGTGTTGGCCTGCTGCAGACCGCTGACGCCGCTCGAGATACGCGCCATCTCGATGTATTTGCGGGCCGCCTCTTCGTTGAGCTGGATCTGCCGCTCTATGCTGGCTATCTGCTCGTCGAAACGGGCTATCTCGCGCTCGTGACGCGCCTGCTGGCTCAGGATGGTGTTGGTGGCGCTGTTGATGCCGCCGATACTGCCCCCTATGGAGATGGCGGCCAGCACGCTGTAGAACAGCAGCGACCAGAAGGCGCCGCCCAGATCCCGCCTCGCCTTGCACTCGCCGTACTCGTACCAGACGTAGAACTTGCCCAGCTCGAAGATGATGGCCAGCCCGCCGAACAGCCACTTCATCAGGGGGTTTTCGTCGATGGAGAGAAACAGCAGCAGGGAGAAGACGATGGAAGCCAGAATGGCCAGCCCGGTAAAACTGTAGACAGTCGTGAGGGCGAACCATCCCTTGGGGTAGCGCAATGCGGCGCAAGCCTGTGTAGTCATGATGAAGCGGGAAACGTCTGCAGGAAAAGTTGGCTGCCGATTATAGTCGCCACTCCCCCGGAGAGAAGGGCAAATCCCCGAATTCCCGCCCATGGACGGTCAGCTGCCCAGAGTGCAGGGTGAGAGCGTGAACATTTTGTTAAATTTCACCCAGTTTTTTGAGACCCGCATTGAGTACCGTTTCCAGATATTCACTGCTCATTCCTGCGATTTTTTGCTTCCGTCTTACGCTCGCCTTGCGTGAAGTCTCGGCCCTGAGCA
>NZ_JAGKRI010000148.1:0-3591 GCF_017939255.1 Aeromonas sp. Prich7-2 | reverse complement strand
GAACAGTGATTCCGGGATGTTGAACACTGTTTCCGGAAAGGAGGGGCGAAGTGTTCAGGTTGAACCGGAATGAGCGTTCACATTGGTCCGGAAATGGTGTTCACGTTGAATCGGAATTGGTGTTCATGATCGGCCGGAATATGCAGAAAAAGGGATCATCACGAAATGGCCCAAAAAGATCTATGTCTATGCCCATTTCCTTCGCGCTGACCTGGCGTCTTTTAGTGATTTCTTCCGCAAGAAAACGAAGGTCAGCGGTATCCGCAAGACCGTGACGACAATGACAGAAACCTACGGTGTAGATATCAAAGCATTGCTGGCACGCAGGGCTCAACCTGAGCCGATGATCTTGAAAGATTCACAACGCAAGAAACACATGACTCTGATTGCCTTTGTCGACACGATGCTACATACCCCCGGTGGAACAGGGTTGGCAACGGTAGGCGAGATGATCGGAATCCCCAAACTCTCCATCCCAGATGGGTATTCCATTGAACGCATGGATGAACTCTTGGCCGGGGACAAATCGGCCTTTGAAGCCTATGCGCTTCGAGATGCAGAGATTGCGGTTAAGTACGGGCTACGCTTGCATGAATTCATTAAGCAGCACGGCCTCACTCGACTACCAGCGTCCCTTGGGAGTCTGAGCTGCGGTATGTTTCTAAAGTTCCTCCGAGATCAGGAATATGACCAGCACCAATTGCTCGGAACAGAAGTGGTTGAACGCTCACGGTGGAATGATAAAGAAAGTCGACTAGCCTCCCAAAAGTTGCGTCAAATGACGCCGCTTGCTAGGACTTTTGAGCCATTAGCTATCGATTGTTACCACGGTGGCCGTAATGAGAGCTATTGGAATGGGCCGACGCCGGTTTCCAGCTTCTATGATTTTGACTTGAGTGGTGCCTACACCACAGCCCTCGTTGATCTGTTCCCACTAGATTATGGAAATGCTCGGCTAACTAGTAACCCAGAAGATTATCGAGGTCATGTCCTCGGGCTAGCGCGTGTCAGATTCTCCTTTCCCACTGGGGTACGCTTCCCCTGCTTACCGGTCTTTGATGAGAAATATGGTTTGCTCTACCCCCTCAGTGGTGAGTCAAACTGCACTGCACCTGAAATCGAGGTTGCTCTCAACATGGGATGCCAAATCGATATCATTCAGGGGATCATTATCCCTTGGTGTGACGTGGAAGTTAGTCCGTTTGAATCTTTCGTGTCCTTTGTCCGAAAGATGCGTAAATCCTACACAAAGAAATCATGTGACGAGCTGTTGTGGAAGGAGATAGGAAATTCTGTCTATGGCAAGCTAGCACAAGGATTACAAGGTAAAACCGCCTTCGATACAACAACCGGATTGAGCAAGAAAATTGACCGTTCTGCCATTACTAATGCGTATTTTGCCGCTCATACAACGGGCATAGTCCGTGCGGTGTTGAGCGAGATCCTGGCCGCAATCCCGGCTAATAAAACCATCATTAGCGCGACCACCGACGGGCTCCTTACAGATGCGACGTATGAAGAATTAGATCTGAGTGGACCGCTATGCCGTCGATTTCAGGCGCTTGGTGAACGGCTTGATGGCGACAGTTTTCGGATGCTAGAGCTCAAACACGGGGCTAACCAGCTGATTGCCATGAAAACACGTGGGCAACTGACGGCTATCCCTATGGAGGGTCAGCCGGATATCTTGGCTAAGGCCGGAGTCAAGCCTCCCTGCTCCAAAGATCAGCACCAAAACTACATGTTAGACCTCTATCTGAACCGTACACCTGGTCAAAAAGTAGATAGTGAACAGTTAGTCAGCATTTCAGAGATGTGGATCAATGAGTGTGATCTTGTCTCGATGACCAAGACTAAGACACTGAATCTTGAATTCGACTTCAAACGGAAACCTATGCAGCCATCCATGCAGAGCGTGTTAGGCATTGAGCATATCTGCTTTGAGACGCAACCTTGGCCGACAGCCCAAGCCGCTATTGAAGAGCGCATAATCTTCGACAGCTGGCGCAAGAATCACTGTCTCAAAACACTCGAGGACTGGGAGAACTGGGAAGATTACTTAACCAGCAAGGGCTCGATGAAAAGCAACGTGATGCGTATGACGGATGAGGGTTCGCTCGGCATCCTCAAGCGGGTTTTTCTGCGTGCTTATACCCAGTCCGCCTTCGGCATGACGAAAACGATGGGGTACGATGAGTTGGCCGAATGGCTGACGGTCAATGGCTGCCCAACCAGCGTGGATGACTGTAAGTCAGCCAAACGCGCCAAGCTGGTCGGGCAGTGTGTGCCAGTAACGACGCGCACCGTCCGCCTGATGAGGGCGATCTTGCAAGAGTGCCCAGGGATAGAGCTGGGGGCGCTGTTCAAGCCCGAGGACATGCCACAGCTCCAAAGCCGGTTGAATAACCCCAAGACCGAGATAGCGCAAATCACGCAGGATGCGCCGAGTCATGACGTGATAACCGACTGATTGATATAGCAATATCTGGTTAGTGTAATAAGGCGATTGGGGAAGCAACCATTATGTTGCTTCCCCTTCTCTTTTTACAGGCTCTGTGATGATGGCATGTGCTCCTGAATACTCACCCCCAGAGCCGTTTTAGACGCCCAATAGCCTGTCAGTGTGACCCATGGGCATGAATGGCAACAACGCAGGGGAAAACGGCTGGATGGGTGTTTAGAATCGCTTCTAGTGGAGCAGTTATACTACTTTCCACGCCATTCGAAAGTGATGTGTGACGTCATAGCTAACAACACAACGGCAAAGCCAACCGTCCATACAATAATCCCGACACTGAGCTCGGTCGCACGGTTGTTTCGCGTCGGTTGCTGCGCGTTGTGAGGCTGCAACCTTCTTCAATCACTAAACTGCGAAAAGTAGTCGATTACCTCTGCAGCCTGTGTCCCTTTCCGAAATCGACGTTGTGCCTCGAAGTCTAGCGACGGGAGCAAATGTATGAGCTGTTCATTCGCGTATAGCGCTAATACCATCTCTGGGTCCAACCCTCTGGGCTGCTTCATCTTTAAGCTATTCGTCATTTCAATGGCCGCACCGATCATCACATCAGCCAGCTGAACAGCTGGACTGGTCTTTGAATCAACCTGACTAACTGACACAAGTTTAAGCGGGAACTTGATACTGGTGATTTCTGTCTGCCGGAACTCGACCTCGTCATCATGGTTAATGTACCGTTCGAGCAGATCATGATAAGTAAGCAGGTTTTTTGACTGGTCGTGTTCAACCCGATACGGCCCTTCAGACATGACTTCCATCCGGCTAATTAGCGACTGCAACACGATGAAAGCAGCATCGGTACCGACTCCTGGTGTTGCTATCGCTGACAGGCAAGAGGGTGCCGCATGGAACGCCAATGGTCCAAGGGCTTCTGGTAGTTCACGCCAGTTTGTGTTGCGTGCTGCGATGACGAGATCGGACAACGCCTCTGGGGTCTAATGAGATGGTCACCCCCACCCTGTGAGCGGTACGCTGACAGGGTGTTTTTCTTTCAGGAGAGGCCATCATGGAAAACGTTGCGCTTATTGGTATTGATCTCGGTAAACACTCTTTTCACATTCACTGTCAAGACCGGT
>NZ_JAGKRI010000147.1:48001-64109 GCF_017939255.1 Aeromonas sp. Prich7-2 | reverse complement strand
ACAAGAAAATCTCTTTTCTGGTCTGACGGTGCTTACTGCTGAATTCACTGTCGGCGAAGGTAAGTTGATGACTCATGATGAACCCTGCTCCATGGCTCCAGATGACAAACATGATCTCATATCAGGGACTTGTTCGCACCTTCCCTAACAAAAGGTGCTGCTATCGGAAAAAACATATATCTATTTAAATAAAGCTAAGGCGAGAGCAGGAATATTTAATTACCACTCGCTCTAGAATAATAAAATACCAAATTTTTACAAATAGGCCAAACTTCCTCTAACTTGTCAACGTGCAGCAACTTTCATTTTAAATAATTAATCCTTATTACATTAAGATCATAATAACCACGATTAAAATTACACTGGTTAGCAAAAAAACAATAATGTGAAGAACTGAATTCGAAAACCAGTTGTCGGCGCTACACCTCCTGAATTGCTGTTCTTGGCATATCATCCTAGTAAGACAAAATACTATATTCTTTAAGAGATACTTCGCTGCATCAAGCTTAAGGGTCATATCAGATGCTGAAATACCGAATGTTGGCGGATCCTCTAGCCCCACCAAGTGAAACTCGGCATTAGGACACCTGCTCGGCTGCAAATATATATTCGCGAATACCTTTAGCTCCGAGTAAACGGGCAATAAGACGGAAAACTGCCTTATCGGAAAGCGGCGCTCTTTCATAGTGTCTTAGAACAACACCAGAAGCGTTAACAACCATATATTTTTCTTTACTAACCCATTTGTTATCTACAAAAACAGCTAAGTCATCTTTATTCTGGAAGATAACTTTATCCGCTTTTCTCAGCGCAAAACGATATAGAGCTTTTACGAGTTTATTAAGGATACGCTTTCTAACACAATCCTCTTGAAAAGCATAACCCAAACCTGTAATCATTGGATAAAATGCTTTAACTTTAGAAACTCTAGCTACTAGCCCACATTCTCAATATACCAAGGCATAGCTTTGGCAATACCTTCCATAATGCGATATTCCGGCGCGTAGCCTAATTTACTGGCCGCCTTACCAATATCTGCCTGTGAATGACGAACATCACCAGCACGAAAATCGCGATAAACCGCAGCTTTCTCATAGGGTTTACCGTTCTGAGACAAAGCGGCCTGCAATGCACGGTACAAATCATTCAACGTGGTACGGTCGCCCACTGCGACGTTGTACACTTCGTTTTTGGCTTCTTCAGCTGCTGTTGCTGCTAACAAGTTAGCTTGTACGGCATTTTCGATGAAGCAGAAATCACGGCTGGTTTCACCATCACCATTAATGAAAACATCATCACCCAACAGCATAGAGGCTGCCCACTTGGGTATAACCGCCGCATAAGCGCCGTTAGGATCCTGGCGTTTACCAAACACATTAAAATACCGTAAACCAATGGTTTTAAAGCCATAGGTTTTGGCAAATACATCGGCATACAGCTCGTTTACATATTTGGTTACCGCATATGGCGACAATGGTTTACCGATATGCTCTTCAACTTTCGGTAACGCTGGGTGGTCACCATAAGTCGAGCTACTGGCTGCGTAAGTAAAGCTTTTTACACCAGCATCCCGCGCCGCAACCAGCATATTCAAAAAGCCACTGATATTGGTGGCGTTAGTGGTGATAGGGTCATTAATGGAGCGTGGTACAGAGCCTAATGCCGCCTGATGCAGAACGTAGTCCACCCCTGCAGATGCCTTGTGGCAATCATCGAGATTGCGGATATCACCTTCAATAAAGGTAAAACCAGCCCATTGCTCCGCGGTCACCAAGCCCTTTACTTCATCCAGATTATGCTGATGGCCGGTGGCGAAGTTATCTAACCCAACCACCGTCTGATTCAACGTCAGTAGATGCTCTAATAAATTAGAACCAATAAAACCAGCAACACCCGTAATCAGCCAAACTTTAGGCTGGGTTGGCAATGTTTTCAGTAATTCACTATAAACAGTCATTGTATTAATACGCTCCCTTAGTATTTCAAACGTAAAACTATTACAAACGTAAATCGGCTGCTGAAGTTGGCAGCACATACTTAAGGTCGTACAACACATGCGCTGGCTTACCCAAAGCACGGATTTTTTCAGCACCCATTGCTGCAAACTCTTTATGCGCTACGGCCAACACAATACCGTCATAAGCACCGATAGCAGGTTCAGAAACCGGTGTAATACCGTATTCATGTTGGGCTTCTGCGGCGTTAATCCATGGGTCGTAGCAATCGACATTAACACCGTAATCTTGTAGTTCGGCAATAATATCAACCACCTTGGTATTGCGCAGATCGGGGCAATTTTCTTTAAAGGTTAATCCCAACACCAGCACACGCGAGCCTTCAACGTGAATGCGCTTTTTCAGCATCGCCTTCACCAGCTGGCTGGCAACATAGGCACCCATACCATCATTCAAGCGACGGCCTGCCAGAATAATTTCGGGGTGATAACCAACCGATTGGGCCTTATGGGTAAGGTAATAAGGGTCTACGCCAATGCAATGACCACCCACCAAGCCAGGGCGGAAAGGTAAGAAATTCCATTTAGTGCCAGCAGCTTTCAGCACTTCTTCGGTATCGATACCCAGCTTGTTGAAAATAAGTGCTAATTCGTTGATCAGGCCAATGTTCACATCACGCTGAGTATTTTCAATCACCTTAGCTGCTTCGGCAACTTTAATGGAACTGGCTTTGTGCGTACCAGCAGTAATGATCGAGCGATACAGCTGATCGACTGTTTCTGCTACTTCTGGTGTAGAACCAGAGGTTACTTTCAGAATGGTAGTAACCCGGTGTTCTTTGTCGCCGGGGTTAATACGCTCTGGGCTGTAACCACAGAAGAAATCTTTGTTAAAGGTTAAGCCAGACACTCGTTCCAGAACAGGTACACAATCTTCCTCGGTTGCGCCGGGGTAAACAGTCGATTCATAAATAACGATGTCGCCTTGCTTGAGCACTTTACCAATGGTTTCACTGGCTTTAATCAGCGGAGTAAGGTCAGGCTGTTTGTGTTCATTAATAGGCGTTGGCACGGTAACAATGAAAATATTACAAGCCTTTAAGTCATCAAGCGAGCTGCTAAAAGATAGGTGTTGCGCCTCTGAGAGCTCACGATCATCTACTTCCAAAGTGCTGTCATGACCAGAGCTTAACTCGGCTAGACGAGCAGTGTTGATATCAAAGCCCACAACCGGATATTTTTTGCCGAATTCTACTGCCAATGGCAGTCCAACATAGCCAAGACCTATAATAGCTAAACTAAACTTCATACATAATCCTGTAATATCAACTAAAAAATAATCTAACTGCGTCTACATGATTTCTATAGTCGAAATTATCTTTTGCATGCACAACGCAATTTTCACGCATTTTTTTTCGAATATCACTATCAAGAACAACAGCCTTAAGAAGGGTATTTTTTATATCTTCACAATCCAAAGATGGGCTAATAAAGCCGGTAATACCATCTAGTAAATGCTCAGCAAGATCGCTGGTTATATTGCCTAACACAGGCGTACCCAATGAAATGCTTTCTACAAATTTAGTCGAAAAGCCCGCCTCTGAAGAGCGCTGATATGGTCTAAATAGCACAGTATAATCTGACGCCCTCACCAGAGAAAGAGTATCTTCATGCGAAAGAAAACCGTGATATCTCACACAACTCAAATCATATCCTGAACACTTATCAATCACAGCATCACAATCACCCGCAAGATGAAGCTCAACTAAGTGACCTTCAGAGTTAATTTCGGAAACAGCCCTTATAACATACTCTAGCAGATCCTTCTTACCAGGATTTCCAGTATATGAAATTTTAATTACAGGATTACCTAATACAGACTGAGGCTGAACCTCATTTGAATCTAACACTGGAGGGATTTTAATCACTTGACACCCTCTCTCAGTATAATATTTTTCCAAGAAAGAGCTAATACAGATCAAATTACCAAGTCTAGGTAACAAGAAATACATAGCCAGCGAAATGTTAAGATAATAAGGAGATACAAAACTACTGATTATACTTGGTGCCTCGTACCATTCAACCGCATCAAAAACAAATCGAACATTATTTTTTTTGCACCAGTTTCCTACACGTATCAAATAAGGCGAGTAGCCACTGTATAAAACAACAGCTTTTGGTTTGTCCTGTAGTGAATCAAGCCAGCTTACAGTTTCACTGCCCATTTTAAGATACATAAAATGCTTCAGCAGTTTAGGCAGTTTCTCGTGCTTCCGTTCGTTTAAAGAGATAACTGGGATTCCTTTAAATTCCTTATGATTATATTCTGACTCCATTTGGCCAGTAGCAACAACCACATCAAATCCTGCATCTCTGATTGCTAAACAAACCCCAAGTATACGTCTAGCAGCTGCACCACCATTTGGAAACGAGTAGGGGCCGACATAAACAATAGTATTACTCATTAAAATTGTTTCCAAACCGTTCGCATCACATAATCACGGTAGCTATGAATAATGCGCACCACCTTGTCGGCTACATTCGGCATACTGTAATCAGCCACTAACCGCAAATCACGCTGCTCGCCACGGGCTTGCGTTTCCAGAATGGCCAGGCCTTGCATTACACGCTCCACTTCCAGGCCGGCCATCATAGCAGCCGCTTCTTCCATACCTTCCGGGCGCTCATGGGCTTCACGAATATTCAGGGCCGGGAAGTTAAGAATGGACGATTCTTCGTTGATGGTGCCGCTATCCGATAATACCGCTTTCGCGCTTAACTGCAGCTTATTGTAGTCTTTAAAGCCCAGCGGTTTCAGCAGTTGCACGTTCGGGTGGAAGGTAACACCCATGACATCAACGCGCTTTTGGGTACGCGGGTGGGTAGAAACAATCACCGGCAAATTGTAAAGCGCAGCAACGGTGTTCAGTACATCCACCAGTTTCATAAAGTTTTTGTCGGAATCGACGTTTTCTTCACGGTGCGCACTCACCACAAAGAACTGGCCTTCTTTCAGGTTCAGCCGTTCCAACACAGTAGAGGCTTCAATACCTTCACGGTAGTAATTCAGCACCTCAAACATCGGACTGCCGGTTTTAATAATGCGATCCGGCGGTAACCCTTCCGCCACCAGATAATCCCGCGCAATGGTGCTGTAACTCATGTTGATATCGGCGGTATGGTCAACAATACGGCGGTTGATCTCTTCCGGCACACGCATATCAAAACAACGGTTACCGGCTTCCATGTGGAAGGTCGGAATCTTACGGCGCTTGGCTGGCAATACGGCCATACAGCTGTTGGTATCGCCCAACACCAGTACCGCTTCGGGTTTTACCTCGGCCAGTACCTGGTCAACCTTAATAATTACATTACCAATCGTTTCTGCACCGGTGCTGCCGGCAGCACTTAAAAAGTGGTCTGGCTTACGGACGCCTAAATCCTGAAAGAAAATTTCATTCAGTTCGTAATCATAGTTCTGGCCGGTATGCACCAGAATGTGTTCGCAGTGTTCATCCAGTTTAGCCATTACGCGCGACAAACGGATAATTTCCGGGCGGGTTCCCACCACGGTCATTACTTTTAATTTTTTAACAGCGGTTGTCATAACAAAGTACCCAACTATTTATCAGCCACAGGCGTTATACTCAGCACAGGCGTTTCACTGAGCCACAGGCGTTAACGGGCAAGCGTAGGTGTCCGGCTTTTCCCGATCAAAAATTTCATTCGCCCACAGCATAACAATCATTTCATCATCACCAATATTGGTAATGTCGTGTGTCCAGCCTGGCATGGTTTCCACAATTTCCGGTTTTTCGCCGGTGGTTTCCAGCTCGTAAAACTCACCAGTGTGCATGTGGCGGAACTTAAAGCTGGCCTTGCCTTTAATCACCAAAAACTTCTCGGTTTTGGTGTGGTGGTAATGTCCGCCACGGGTAATACCGGGGTGCGCTGTGAAGTAAGAAAACTGGCCAGCATCCGGTGTTTTCAGCATTTCTACAAATACACCACGCGGGTCACCGTATTTGGGCACCTCATAGGTAAAGCGCTCTTTCGGCACATAGCTGAGGTAGGTGGAATACAAGGCACGCACCAACCCAGTACCCACGCGCTCGGTAATTAAACTTTGGCGGCTATCGCGGAAGCGATACAACTGATCGGCCAGTTCACCCACGGTTATTTGGTACACTGGCTGTACGGTTTCAAACGCATCGCCAGTGCGCTTAGCATCCAGCAATGCCAGAAAATGCTCAATCACATCATCGACGTACACCAAATTAACTACCGCCGCAGGGTCGTTAATTTGAATGGGTAAGTCATTCACAATGTTATGGCAAAAGGTGGCTACGGCAGAGTTGTAGTTCGGTTTGGCCCACTTGCCAAACACATTCGGCAAGCGGAAAACCGAAACAGGCACACCCTGCTCGCGCAGTGCCAGCAAAGCATCTTCCGCCGCACGCTTAGACACACCGTAAGGGTTATCAAGCTCGGCCTGAATGGAAGAGGTATACACAACCGGGGCTTTGCAACCCGTTGCCAACATGGCATCGGCCAACTGCTGGCTTAAACCCGCATTCCCGGTGGTAAACTCTGCCGGGTCGTGCGGGCGGTTAATACCGGCCAGGTGAAATACAAACTGCACACCATGCAACATGGCCGGCAAGTCTGCCGCTGAATGTTCGCGGGTAAAACACACAGCCTCAATGTCTTTACGTTCCGCCAGGTGCACCAACAGGTTTTTACCAATAAAGCCGTTGGCACCGGTTACCAATACACGCATGGCTTACTCCTCGGGGTTTACGTAACGGCCATCACGCAGTTCACGAATGAACTCCAGCTTTAACAGCAGTTGCTGCATGCCTGCCACATCCAGGCGCTGGGTATTGTGCGAGTTGTAGTCTTCCGCCTGAGAGATTTCCTGCTCACCCTGCTCCACAAACTTGCCGTAGTTCAGATCGCGCAGATCTGGCGGAACACGGTAGTAGCCGCCCTGGTCTTCAGCGCAAACCATTTCTTCACGGCTTAACAAGGCCTCGTACAGCTTTTCGCCGTGACGGGTACCGATAACAATAATGGGGTAACCCGGCTTGCCGAGCAGATCAGACAACGCCTGTGCCAACACCTCCACCGTAGCCGCCGGGGCTTTTTGCACAAACATATCGCCGTTATTGCCGTGCTCGAAGGCGTACAACACCAGGTCTACGGCGTCGGCCAGCGTCATCATGAAGCGCGTCATGTTCGGGTCGGTAATGGTCAGCGGTTTATTAGCACGCATTTGGTCGACAAACAGCGGAATAACCGAACCACGGGATGCCATTACGTTACCGTAACGGGTTCCACAAATAACGGTTTTGGTGGGGTCTACGTTACGCGATTTGGCCACCATTACCTTTTCCATCATGGCTTTGGAAATACCCATGGCATTAATGGGGTAAACCGCTTTATCGGTGCTTAAACACACCACACGCTTCACTTCGTTCTGAATAGCGGCTTCCAGCACGTTTTCAGTGCCCAACACATTGGTTTTAACCGCTTCCATCGGGTGAAACTCACAGGATGGCACTTGTTTTAATGCCGCTGCGTGAAAAATGTAATCGACACCACGGGTGGCGTTCAGCACCGCCTGATAGTCGCGCACATCGCCAATGTAGAACTTAAGCTTAGGATTCGCGTATTTTTTACGCATATCATCCTGCTTCTTTTCGTCGCGGCTGAAAATACGGATTTCGGCAATATCGGTATCCAGAAAGCCTTTAAGAACGGCATTGCCGAAAGAACCGGTGCCGCCGGTAATAAGTAATTTTTTATTTTGAAACATAACTTCTCCAAGTAGGATTCACATAAAGTCGCACACTTGTAATAAAATATGCATAAAGCAAAAATAGAACTTTAACGCCTGGCACACCAGCAAAAAAGAACCCTTTAGTGTTCATAAGAAAGAAAGTCATTAAAAACATTAATGGGAACCACCCAAGATAACCGACCTTAGCCCCGACTCGCCAATAACAAAAAAACATATATAAATACAAGTAAATAGTAAATAGCAATCCAGCATAATATACCTGCAATATGAAACCAACATCAGAATTTCCAAATGATCTTAAATATATTGACTCACCAGTACCCAAAAGCAACCCCAAGACATCATCAGGAAATATCATAAAATCACCGAAAATCACCGACAGTGTGCCTTCACCCGCACCACTAAAAAAAGAGAAAAAATCTTTAAATACTGCAAAATACCAACTATTAAAAATATCAGAATTCACTGAATAAAGAACAACGAATAAAACCAATGAAAATACAACCAGAATAGATAAAACAATCGACCCCCTAACAGTTCTCAAAAGAGAAAACATATATAACAGAAGGAATATGACAAAAATAATCACACCTGTACGTGCATTTACGAATGAGGCAAATAACATGAAAGGTATTAACAGATAATACCACATCCTTATACGCCCCAAGAATAAACAAACACCAGCCATAAATCCCATAAGAACACCGTAACTAAAATTCAGGTGCTGAGAAAACCCATGCGCCCTATAACGGTGTTCAAAATCCGAATATATCTCAAAAACCGGATCGGTTTGAATAGATGTCACAAAAACCTCGAAAGGTTTTATTGTGAAGGACATCAAAGTTATAATTGCTGCAATAAATGTGACAAGAACAACATCTTCCAATAAATCGTTTTTCAATCTAGCATAATACACAACCATAAAAATTGAGAAAATTATTGACTGAATAAACCAATAAATAAACCTATCAGAATAAACCAAACCTGAGTAATAAACATCCAAAAAAATCGGATAAATCAATATTGGGAAAGCAAGTAAAATTTCCAATCGAAATTGCTTCAGCACATTCCGCCTTGCGGAAATAAAAACTGCAATCGAGAACAGAGAAAATAATACAACATAAACATGCCGTGAAAAAATCAACGGCTGAAAGATAAAAAAATATAACAACAAAATATTAAAATAACGCATATCACTTCACCAACATTGCAATGAGACTTTTAAGTATGCCATAGAATGCGATTAAACTTACACTTACTTTGCGCCTCGCAGCATATAAAAGAAATCGTATCTTTTTTCTATACAACATAGATTGATTGCTTGAATTTGATAAACTTCCCTCAGTGCCAAAGCGATAAACTGACCACAACTCATCTAGATAGCCAACAGCTCCAATCTTTGAACATTCAAACAATATGAATAAATCACCATTAATACCTGGTGGTATTATCGGTATATTAGTTTTCCTAAAGAAAAAACTAGCGGTAGGAGAAAACCAAGCACGCCCAACGACATCAACAGAAGACAAACGCTTAGGAATATTTTTGTCGTTAAACTTATTTTCCTCACCAGTATACAGGTTTTTTCTCAGCGCATTATGAATGCAGATTGACAATGATTCATCGGCTTCCAATAAATCATACTGTTTTTGAAGCTTATTTGATGATATCCAATAATCATCACCCTCACAGATTGCGACATAATCACCAGAGCAGCTATTACAAAGATCAATTACCATCTGCATACCCAGACGGCTAAACTGATTCTCGCTTTGTAGAATTGGCTTTATTATATTTGGATATTTTTTTGCATACTCGCCGATTATTACAGCTGTATTATCCGCTGAGGCATCATCATGAATAATAATCTCAAATGGAAAGTTAGTTTCTTGCATTAAAAAACCAACGATAGCACCCTCAATATAAAGTTCATGATTGTATGCAGTACAGATAATCGTCACTACTGGCCGTTTAATATCACCGAGCCAACCAGACATTATTTGACTTTCACTACGCAAACCGCATACCGATACTTTAACTTCTGAACTCATGATTTAACGCCAAATAATTTTTTATTAAGCACTTTGCGGGCTACTGAAGATGAAACCGTGGCAACGAAAATGGCTAAAAATGAAAACACAACCACGGCAAAGAATGCTTCTAGCCGTATTTGATAACTCATATAAGTACTCACCAGAAATAGAAGCAGTATGACTGGCGCATAAATGCCTAAAATATCTTTCACTAACCACCCGACATGCACACCAGGCTGTAATTTATGATGCACATACCCAACCCAAAGTATTAAGTACAAACTATTAATACCCAACCACGCCCAGCCTGCACCTACACCACCATATTCTGATGCAGCCCAGATGATAGCCGGGATAAGCGTGACTACAGTTACCAGATTTCCTATCAGGTGGTAGCGTAAGTTCCCTAATGCATATTGCAGGTAATATGGAAATGCGGATACAGCCAATACGCCATTACCAAGAGCATAAAGCGTGAGGATCGGGGCGGCATTACTCGCGATTTCTTTATCGCCCGTCCATGCGTAGAGCAACGGCTCGGCAAAAAATGCGATGGTAAGCGAGGCAGAACCCGCAACCACACTCACTAACTGCGTTGCATTGCGGTAGACCTGAATCATCTCATCGTGCTTGCCTTCAGCATGGAGTCTGGCCATACGGGGCATAATAACGGTGCTTACCGGAGCGCTCAGAATCATAATGCCACTGGCAACCAGCACAGCCAGGGTAAAGAAGCCGTATTCTGCCAAAGGTAAAATGCCGGAAAGAACTAGCTTGTCGGTTTGTGTAACCAAAACCCACACCGATGAAGTAAACGCTATGGTTAATGCAAATTTTAACACGGGTTTAACAGGCTGAACATTCCAGCCGATAACTTCACTCTTAGCCAGTGCGGGTTTAAGCTTATTGCTCATCAGGTATAGCCCAAGCACTTCAAAAATAGCAACCGCGAGTTGGTGCCAGAAAAATACTGTTGGTGTAAAGTCATACTGCCACATGGTGACAAATGCAGCCGGAAAACGCAGCGTTGCGATGATGGCGTTAAAGCCGCTCAACCACACTAAGCGTTCGGAACCGGTAATAACACCTCGGTACAAACCACCCAACCAACGTAAAGCAACACTAACGGCCATAATCTGAACAGCCACTACAACTGCATTCATGCTAAGGGTTGCAACCTGGAGCCATTTGTAAGCAATGGGTTCTGCTAATAGCCATAAAGTCGTACCACCAATGACTGCTATACCAAAAAAAATGGTACTGAGTGCACGGAAAAGCTGTCGGTAGTGCAAGGCCGACATCGAACCACCGTGATAGCGAGCCGTTTCACGTGCGATGGTCGGCGTTAAGCCTAAGTCGAGCAGCGCAAACCATGCCTGCAGCATGGAAAAAAAACCTACCAGGCCATAGGCTTCTGCACCCATGTACTTTATGTAAAGGGGCAGAATTAAAATACCGATGCCGGCAGAGTAAAGTTGGCTGGCGTAGTTGGCGATGATGTTTTTTCGCATAGCCATAGATTAAACAGCCATAGACATCAGAAACCTGTCATTTCGATCTTCAATTATCTGAAATCCCATACGCTCATAAAAAGCCAAAGCAGGCTTATTTGATTTCCGAACTTCCAAACGACAGGCTCTATAGCCACGCTGCTTACTCAAGAATAAAACCTGATTAACAAGCGAATATCCAATTCCCTGACCACGCGCAGCATTAGAGGTAGCAATCAATGTAATATAGCTAAATTCTTTAGACTCAGCGTTACAATAAAAAAACACAAAACCCAGAGTCTTTCCAGCCGCCCGATGAATTACAAGCTCAGCTCTTTGAGAAATTTTATCCAAGTATTCGTGATCAGGATAAAACTGACCATTTTGTAAATCTTGCTCAGCATTAATTAACTCAAGGACATCATTAGGTATACTCATATTATTCGACGAAAACCTTAATATCTTTCTCCATATGATCAAGCATATCCATCATTTCTTCCAATGTTGAATACTGCAAAATCATAGTTCCGAGCGTATGGTGCGATCCGCTGAACTTAAATACTTTTTCACCGGGTTTAACATAGATATCTTGTTCTACTATGTACTTCTTCGCCCGATCTGAAAGGTAAACTTCTTTAAATACACCATCTTTCAGAGAATGAAGCATATAGCTTGACCAATAGCCTTTGCTTGGCGTCATACTCAGGCTACTGCAATCGAGTCCAATGGCTGCATCGACTGTATATTTGATCAGATCAACACCGGTCGAATAGCGGATTACTTCTGGAATTTTATTCCCGCCATTTCTTGGGCCTATCTCTAAAACCCATGGTTTTCCATTTCCATCAACGAGAAATTCAACATTAAATGCGCCATGATTAAAATCTAATTTTTTTAAAATTCTAGATATTTCATTTGCGGCATCTAGTTGTACATTGGCTGGTAGAACCGATGGATAACTAATCGCTGATGGTACGAACTCGTTGCATAACTTATCTTGATGTTGGTTTCCCCATATCCAGAATTTGAGATCACCATCGTACATAAAAACGTCACTGTCGACTTGGAAGCCTTCTCGCTCTATTGCTTCCTCAACCACTACTTTCTTCTCTCTGGAAAATTGCAGTGCATGCTGAAATGCTTCAGCCAAATGATCTTTATTCTTAAGATTAGTAACGCCTTTACTGCCTGAAGAATCCACCGGCTTTATGAATGCTGGCACACCGATTTCGTCAAGCCATGCCTTAGCTTCGTCCAATGTATAAAATGATTGTGAGCGTGGGACGTTGAAGCCGTTCTCAGCAAGGAACGCACGAAACAAATCTTTTCTGGCTAAAATTTCTACCGACTTATAAGGATTACCCGGTAAACCCATTTTTTCTGCTACATAGGCTGCTGTAGGCGCTGCTGGGTCTGATGCATAAGCAACAATGCCATCAATTTTCAGCTGCTCTGCCAGTTTCAACACGGCTTCTTTGTCGGTGGTCGAAACATTGTGGTATTCATCTGCCAGTTTATGACCCGGATTCTCAGGCAAATAATCGCAAGTAATTACATAATGGCCTTGCTCACGGGCATATTTCAGTGGTGGTATTTGGGTTGGTGCGCCACCCAGGAACAGGATTTTTTTCATTTTTCACCTTTAATGGTTTGTACAACATGGTACAAATCTTCTTCAGCCAGGCTTGCGTGCACTGGCAGGCATAAAACTTTGTTAGTCGCATCCTCTGCCACACTCAGGTTTTTTGCATTAGACGAACTTAAACCGGAGTACATAGGGAAATGACTGATTAGCGGGTAAAAATAACGACGGGCAAAAACATTGTTTTGCTTAAGCTTTTCGTATAATTCGTCACGGCTCAGTGGGTATTCTTCCGCCACCAATACCGGAAAGTACGAATAGTTGCGTACGGTTTCTGCGGTGCTGCTCAGAATGTTGATACCAGGAACATTGTTTAAATGTTCTCTGTAAAACTCGTCGACAGCCTGCCGGGCTGCTAATGCTGTTTGAATGTGTTTGAGTTGCAATAAGCCAAAGGCAGCGTTTACTTCACTCATTTTACCGTTAATGCCAGCATCATTAATGGTTACTTCATCAATAATGCCGAAGTTTTTAAGCCGGTTAATGCGTTGTTTGGTTGCTTCATCATGGCAGATGATGGCACCGCCTTCAAAAGTGCTAAACACCTTGGTGGCGTGAAAACTGAGAACACTTAAATCACCATGGAGAAGAATACTGCCACTTTCATCTTGCACACCAAAAGCATGAGCCGCATCGTACAATACCTTCAAACCATGTTTGTCAGCGATAGCCTGAATAGCCTGTACATCACAGCTATTGCCATAGCAGTGCACAGGCATAATGGCGGTGGTTTTGTCGGTGATTGCGGCTTCGATTTTAGCTGGGTCAAGATTCAGGGTTACTGGGTCTATATCCACAAAAACCGGCGTTAAGTTGTTCCACACCAAGGAGTTAGTAGTCGCAACAAACGAATACGGTGTTGTGATCACTTCACCACTTAAGTCTAGCGCTTGCAGTGCGGTTAACAGGGCATTGGTGCCGTTGTTAAACAGCACCACCTGATTTACACCCAAGTATTCTGCAAGCTCTTTCTCTAACTGCTGGTGCATCGGGCCACCATTAGTCAACACTTTGTTTTGCCAGATCTGCTCCAGATACGGCACAAACTCTTCTATTGGAGGTAAATAAGGTTGTGTTACATAAATGGGTTTGTTACTCATACTTCACCGTTTGCAAGTGCTAACAGATATTGGCCATAGCTGTTTTTGTTCATTAATTTACCGGCTTGTTGCAACCGTTCTTTGCTCATCCACCCATTGTTGTAGGCAATCTCTTCTAGACATGCGACTTTGTAGCCTTGGCGTTTTTCAATAGTTTCTACAAATTGTGCGGCTTCGAGCATGCTTTCATGGGTTCCGGTATCAAGCCAAGCAAAACCACGACCGAGCATTTCCACATGCAAGTTACCTTGGTTAAGGTACATCTCATTTAAGGTGGTAATTTCCAGTTCACCACGGTGCGAAGGCTTAACCTGTTTGGCCTGCTTTACCGCATCATTTGGGTAAAAATACAACCCAGTTACGGCGTAATGGCTCTTTGCTTTTGCTGGTTTTTCTTCAATACTGATGGCTTTTTGGTCTTGATCAAATTCGACTACACCGAAGCGTTCGGGATCTTTAACTTGATAACCAAATACGGTGGCAGCCTCATCTATCTGGGCCTTGGTAACCGCTTTTTTCAACTTGGCGCTGAAATTTTGGCCGTAAAAAATATTATCACCCAGCACCAAACATACGGCATCGTTACGAATAAAGTCTTCACCAATAATAAAGGCTTGAGCCAAGCCATCGGGGCTAGGTTGCACTGCATATTTCAGTGCTATTCCAAATTGGTTGCCATCACCCAGCAAGCGCTTAAACGCTGCTTGATCTTCAGGGGTGGTGATAATCAAAATTTCCCTGATACCAGCCAGCATCAATACTGACAGGGGGTAATAGATCATAGGTTTGTCATAAACGGGCAATAATTGCTTGGAAACACCCATAGTAATCGGATAGAGACGAGTTCCTGAGCCGCCAGCCAGAATAATTCCTTTCATTACTTCTTCTCCCCATACTGCTGAGCTATCCAAGACTGATAAGCCCCACTCTTCACATTGTTGACCCACTGCTGGTTATCCAGATACCACTGTACGGTTTTGCGGATGCCGGACTCGAAGGTCTCTTGCGGTTGCCAAGCAAGCTCACTGCTCATCTTGCTGGCATCGATGGCATAGCGGCGATCGTGGCCAGGACGATCCGCCACATAGGTAATTTGATCGCGGTAAGAACCAGCCTTGGGGACCATCTCGTCGAGCAAATCGCAGATGGTGTGGACCACCTCCAGATTCTGCTTCTCGTTGTGACCGCCGATGTTGTAGGTCTCACCGATAACGCCAGTGGTCACTACCTTGTAAAGCGCGCGAGCATGATCTTCTACGTAGAGCCAGTCGCGGATCTGGTCCCCCTTGCCATAAACCGGCAGCGGCTTGCCATCCAGCGCGTTGAGGATCACCAGCGGGATCAGCTTCTCGGGGAAGTGGTAGGGGCCATAGTTGTTGGAGCAATTGGTGACCAGGGTCGGCAAGCCGTAAGTTCGGCGCCAGGCGCGAACCAGATGGTCGCTGGAGGCCTTGGAGGCCGAATAGGGGCTGCTGGGGGCGTAAGGAGTGGTTTCGGTAAAGAGCGGCAGTGGCTTATTCCACAAGGGATGACCGGCACTGATCTCATCCGGATGGGGCAGATCGCCATACACCTCGTCGGTGGAGATGTGGTGGAAGCGGAAAGCCGCTTTGCGTATCTCGTTCAATTCGTTCCAGTAAGCGCGCGCCGCTTCCAGCAACGTATAGGTGCCGACGATATTGGTTTCGATAAAGTCAGCGGGGCCAGTGATGGAACGATCGACATGGCTCTCGGCCGCCAAATGCATCACGGCATCCGGTTGATGCAGAGCAAACACCCGATCCAATTCACCACGGTTGCAGATATCCACCTGCTCGAAAACATAACGCTCACTGTCAGCCACGTCGGCCAGGGACTCCAGATTCCCCGCATAGGTAAGCTTGTCGAGATTGATAACGGCGTCTTGGGTATTGCGGATGATATGGCGAACGACCGCAGAGCCGATAAAACCGGCACCGCCGGTGACAAGGATCTTCATTGAAAGGTTCCTGATTGCAATTTAATGAAAAAGGAAAGATTTTTAGTTAGGTTCT
The DNA here is from genome assembly GCF_017939255.1 of Aeromonas sp. Prich7-2. Taxonomy (NCBI): domain Bacteria; kingdom Pseudomonadati; phylum Pseudomonadota; class Gammaproteobacteria; order Aeromonadales; family Aeromonadaceae; genus Aeromonas; species Aeromonas sp. Prich7-2. The sequence continues at coordinate 48,054 of NZ_JAGKRI010000147.1, read as the reverse complement.
GCGGCTGTGTATCACTCTGGCTTTTTCTTCATAGAACAAAGTGATTGCGCTCA
>NZ_JAGKRI010000147.1:0-47835 GCF_017939255.1 Aeromonas sp. Prich7-2 | reverse complement strand
CTGTCTGTCTGTCTGTCTGTCTGTCTGTCTGTCTGTCTGTCTGTCTGTCTGTCTGTCTGTCTGTCTGTCTGTCTGCACGAAGCACGAAGAAAGGTCCTCAAGGCAAGAGGATTAACGACTATGAACCAACGCAAGATTGAGATGGATAAATGATCACGCTACCGCCCCTGAGTTACAGCTCCCAACACGCTGCTTTTAACCTGATTGTGCGCGCTGTTGGTCATCATATCCTCCAGCTTTTTGTTTTGGTTGATGTCTCACAATGGAGCTGCATCCATTGCTTGGCCAGGGATTCCTGGCGGCAGCATTGTTCATATCTTGGGCAACAGAGAGCCCTAAACCCGATTTTGGACCAGATTCTATCTTGTTTGGTGCTGGGATGAATAGTCATAACCGCAGAAAACCTCTCGTAGGGTAGGGATTCAAAAAAACCTCCCATTCAGCCTTCCGGCCTTTCACGCTAAACATTCCTCTCTGCACCACGCTCGGAGCTGTCCCAATCATCCGAGCCAAACGATAAAACTGAATCCGTTCAGGTGACAACAGCATGCCTGCTGCAACCTGACAACCGGAATGACTTCTACCAGTCGTGATGACGCGCAATGATTCGACAGAACAACGCATCTCCATCCCCATCAATGCGATCAGAACAGTCGCAAGTTGTCACCAATGGAACCCAACATTCCTCGTCTGATTTGATGGTATTGATCACAGGGAAGCTCAGGCGGCATGGTTACCGCTGCAAAAATAAGGGCCGGAAACAAAGACAGGCTCGATTCAGTCCCGATACAGGGGGGTTATGTAGGATCCTCGTTGACTCTCCCCTTTAGACACCCTCTAATTGACAGCCTGGACCCTTATCATCATGCATCTTATGAAAATCCTTTTGGTCGAAGACGACAAGCTGCTCAATCACCACCTCACCACGCTGCTGACCGAGGCCCAGAATCAGGTTCACAGCACGGACAACGCCCAGGTGGCGCTGCACTATGCGACCGACTACCCCATCGACGTGGCCATCATCGATCTCGGCCTGCCGGACATGGACGGCCTACAGCTCATCAGCCGCCTGCGCGAGCAGCAGATCCCCTTCCCCATCATAGTGTTGACCGCACGGGGCAACTGGCAGGACAAGGTGGAAGGGCTGGAAGCCGGTGCCGATGACTACCTGGTCAAGCCCTTCCAGAAGGACGAGCTGCTTGCCCGCCTCAATGCCCTGGTGCGCCGCAGCGCCGGTTTCATCTCCCCCAGGGTGAAGGCGGGTGACTACGAGCTGGATCTCTCCCGCAAGGAGCTGACCATCGCCGGCGAAGTCACCGTGCTAACCAGCTTCGAGTATCTGATCCTGGAGTACCTGATGCGCAACGCCCGCCAGGTGGTCTCCAAGCAGCAACTGCTGGACCAGCTCTACGGAGATGGCGAAGGGGATCCCAACACCATCGAGGTGATGGTGAGCCGACTGCGCAAGAAACTGGATCCGGAGGGGCTCATCCAGCCCATTTCCACCATCCGGCGCCAGGGTTACATCTTCAACCTCTCCTGCAGTTGATGCCCCTTGCCATGCTGCACCCCATGACACTGATCCGTCGCTCACTGCACCTCAAGCTGATGCTGAGCGCCATGCTGGTCATCGCGCTCATCATGGCCTTCTCCGTCTATATCCTCTACCTCGGCCACGCCGAGGAGCAGGCCCAGAAGGCCAGCATCCGCATGCAGGAGAACCTCTCCAAGCTGTTCTCCTCCAAGCAGCCGGAGCCCCACGCCATCACGGATCTCGGCGGCCTGACCCCGGATGCCATCGACCCCAATCTCGACACCCTCATCTGCCGCTCCGATGGAGAGCTGAGCTGGTCCAGCCTGCACATGCCGGAGGTGGTCTCTATCAAGGAGACCATCTGCCGGGATCTGATGAGATACCTGGGGGGACTGGATCAGGACTATTTCTTCAAGCTGCATACCATCAAAAACGGCGAGAGCTACTTCATCTACAGCCTGCGTTTCCTGCGCAATCATGGCGCCGGCCCCACGACCTACTACGTGGTGATGGTCGATTCCGCCAAGCGCTACCAGGCCCAGACCCGGGACTATCTCTACCGGTGCATTCGCCAGGCCTTGCTCGCCTACAGCCTGCTCGGCGCCCTGCTGCTGCTCACCAGCTTCTGGAGTCTCTCTTCCCTGCGCACCATGGCGCGCCAGATTGACGAGATCCGTGCCGGTACGCGAGAGGCGCTGTCAAACGACTACGAGCGCGAACTGACCCCCCTGACAAGCTCGGTCAACCAGTTGCTGGAGAACGAACGCCAGCAGACCCAGCGCTACCAGCACGCCCTCAACGATCTCGCCCACAGCCTGAAAACCCGGCTGGCGCTCATCCAGATCACCGCCCAGGAGCTCAAGCTCGGCCACGACATCCATGACAACATCAATGAACAGATCACCACCATGGATCAGATCATCCAGTACCAGTTGCGCCGCGCCGTCACCGGGCGAAAGCGCCTCGCAAGCAAGGGCACCGAACCGGTTCCCCTCATCGAGAAGCTGCTGGCCAGTCTCGCCAAGGTCTATCGCCACAAGAAGCTGCAGACCAGCTTCCAGTTTGACGACGATGTCTTCTTCCACGGCGAGCAGGGCGATCTGATGGAGCTGATGGGCAACCTGCTGGACAACGCCTGCAAGTTTGCCATCAGCGAGATCCGGGTTCATGTCCGCCACCGGGAGAGCGGTCTGCTCATCGTGGTGGAAGACGACGGCCCCGGCATCGCCCCCGGCAAATCGCAGCAGATCTTCCAGCGCGGCGTGCGGGCTGACAGCTCCCCCGGCCAGGGGATTGGCCTCGCCGTGGTGACCGAAATCGTGCACAGCTACGGCGGCGAGATCCGGGTGGATGACTCCCCGCTCGGCGGCGCGAGATTCCACATCACCCTCCCCTGACAGTGCAGGGCATTGCCATCCCGGTGCTTGCCCTGTCACACGCCTCACTCCTTATGCTTCGACAAAGCAAAGCACATGGCAGCGAGGCTGACGAGCTTGCACTCCCATCAGAAGCTGGTCTGCCGCTCCCCTCAGCCCCATGCTCGCGCAGAAACGGTAGGCATAAAAAAACCGGCCGCGAGGGCCGGTGAAACAGTTCAGGCTTGTCAGGTGACAATTCGCACCCAGCGGATGAAGACAGCTTCCAATTCCCTGTGAAACCCTGTCCTCTTGAGTACGTGAGCCTACTCTACGCCAGGGCCACTGAATCAGGGCTGAACCGCGATGAAATCGTTTCCCTAGCCTGTCAGAGACGGATCCCGAGGGACTGGCGCAGATAGGCGCCCGCACCGAGCAGGCCCGGACCTTCGTGGGTGATGAGGAACACGGGGATGTCCTTGAGGTAGGACTTGAAGCGCCCCTTGTCCTCGAACGCCACCCGGAAACCGGAGGCGATAAAGAACTCCTGGAAGCGCGGTACTATGCCGCCGGCGATGTAGACGCCGCCGAAGGTGCCCATGTTGAGGGCCAGGTTGCCGGCAAAACGCCCCATCAGCACGCAGAAGAGGCTCAGGGTACGGCGACAATCCAGGCATTCCCCCGCCAGCGCCCGCTCCGTGATGTCCTTGGGTTCGAACGCCTCGGGCTCCCGGCCGTCGGACTTCACCAGCCCGCGGTACAGGTTCACCAGACCCGGGCCGGAGAGGAAGCGCTCGGCCGACACATGGCCCAGCTCGCCGCGCATCACCTGCAGCACCGCATCCTCCTCTTCCGTGTTCGCGGCGAAGTCCACGTGCCCGCCCTCACCCGGCAGACTGAGCCACTGTTCACCGGCCTGCACCAGGTGGGCGACCCCGAGGCCGGTCCCTGCGCCATAGATGGCGATGGGCTTGCCCGCCACCGGGGCCGCGCCGCCCAGCTGGATGCGATCAGCCTCTGTCAGCACGGGCACCGCCATGGAGACGGCAGTGAAGTCGTTGATCACCTGCAGGCGATCCAGGCCCAGATTGGCCTGCATCTCGCTGATGGAAAACTCCCAGCTGTGGTTGGTCATGGCGACCCAGTCACCATTGATGGGACAGGCGATGGCGATGCAGGCCTCGCCCACCTTGGCACCATGTTCTTCCAGATAGAGGCGCACCACGGCCTCCAGGCTGGGGTGGGCCAGCCCTGAATAGGTCTTTGCCTGGGAAATGGCGCCGGTCGCCAGCTCGCAGAGGGCCAGCCGGGCATTGGTACCGCCTACGTCGCCCACCAGCGCATGGGTATGCTGCATAACAAACTCCTTCGTTACCGACTCGGGACGACACTGACCGTCCCGACCTTGTTATTTGGCTGCAATACTACTCGAGCCCGCTTCCCGGCGGCGCGTTTTATGAATGCAACTGTGCGCCCGCTCACAGTGTTGTTGCTTTGCAACATTTGTAAGCGTTTTCAAGGGCGGAATGGAAGTTTGTAACTAAAAACACGAAATAATTAGACATGAGTCATACTTTGCAGGGCCGAGATTAGTTCCGATAAGCGCTTGTCTTGTATAGTCATCGCGGAGATTGGAAACCTGCTTGAGCTGTGAATTTAGTGCACAGACACTGAAGTTAAATTACAAAAATGCCTGGTGGTAATGATGAATACCCTCGATAAAATTACGAACAATCTGGAAAGTTTCAGTAAATCAGAGCGTAAGGTGGCTGAAGTGATCCTGGCCTCACCCCAAACCGCCATTCACTCCAGCATTGCTACCCTGGCCAAGCTGGCCGATGTGAGCGAACCGACCGTCAACCGTTTCTGCCGTCGCCTCGATACCAAGGGCTTTCCCGACTTCAAGCTGCACCTCGCCCAGAGCCTGGCCAACGGCACCCCCTATGTGAACCGCCACGTGGAAGCGGAAGACGGGCCCGACACCTACACCGCCAAGATCTTCGAGTCCACCATGGCCTGTCTCGATGCCGCCAAGAACAGCCTGGACATCTCCGCCATCAACCGCTGCGTCGACATCCTGACCCAGTCCAAGAAGATCAGTTTCTTTGGTCTGGGCGCCTCCTCCGCCGTCGCCCGGGATGCCCAGAACAAGTTCTTCCGCTTCAACATCCCCGTGGTGAGCTTCGACGACATCGTCATGATGCGCATGAGCTGCATCAACAGCAGCGAAGGGGACGTGGTGGTGCTCATCTCCCACACCGGCCGCACCAAGGCGCTGGTGGAAATTGCCGCCCTGGCCCGTGAAAACGATGCCACCGTGATCGGCATGACCGCCAAGGACTCCCCCCTGGCCCGCGAGTGCAACCTGGTACTCTCCATGGACGTGCCGGAAGACACCGACGTCTACATGCCCATGGCGTCGCGCATCGCCCAGCTCGCCCTGGTGGATGTGCTGGCCACCGGCTTCACCCTGCGCCGTGGCATGAAATTTCGCGAAAACCTGAAAAAAGTCAAAGAAGGTTTGCGCGAATCCCGCTTTGATACCCCGCACTCCTCCTGATCATTCGGGGGTTCGCCCCCGACTGTCTAAGCCACCGGGCTTGGTGTAGTATCGAAATTCAATCAAACAAGGCCACCCAGATGGCCTGCAAGCCGGCGCCATGCCACATGCTTGACGGGGCAGTATTTCAAGTCATATCAACTTCACATTGGAGTCTTTCATGCCAAGACGTACAAAGATTGTAACCACACTCGGTCCGGCGACCGATCGCGACGGCATTCTCGAGGGGATCATTCGCGCCGGTGCCGACATGGTGCGGATGAACTTCTCTCACGGCACTCCTGAAGACCATATCCAGCGCGCCAACCAGGTGCGTGAAATCGCCGCCAAGCTCGGCCGCCACGTGGCCATCATGGGAGACCTGCAAGGTCCCAAGATCCGCGTCTCCACCTTCAAGGATGGCAAGATCTACCTCGCCATCGGTGACAAGTTCATCCTCGACGCCGCCCTCGGCAAGGGAGAAGGCTGCCAGGAGCAGGTCGGCATCGACTACAAGAGCCTGCCAAACGACGTCGTGCCAGGCGATATCCTGCTGCTGGACGATGGCCGGGTACAGTTGAAAGTGGAACAGGTGGAAGGCACCCGCATCCACACCACGGTCACCGTGGCCGGCCCTCTCTCCAACAACAAGGGCATCAACAAGAAAGGTGGCGGCCTCTCCGCCCCGGCCTTGACCGAGAAGGACAAGGAAGACATCAAGACCGCCGCCCGCATGAACGTGGACTACCTGGCGGTCTCCTTCCCCCGCAGCGGCGATGACCTGCGCTACGCCCGCGAGCTGGCCCGCGAAGCCGGCTCCAACGCCAAGATAGTGGCCAAGGTCGAACGCGCCGAGACCGTCGCCAGCGACGAGGCGATGGAGGACATCATCCTCGGCTCCGACGCCGTCATGGTGGCCCGTGGCGATCTCGGCGTCGAAATCGGCGACCCCGAACTGGTGGGTGTGCAGAAGAAGCTCATTCGCCACTCCCGCCGCCTGAATCGCGTGGTCATCACCGCGACCCAGATGATGGAGTCCATGATCAACGCACCGCTGCCGACCCGCGCCGAAGTGATGGACGTGGCCAACGCCGTGCTGGACGGCACCGATGCGGTGATGCTTTCCGCCGAGACTGCCGCCGGCCAGTTCCCCATCGAGACAGTCACCTCCATGGCCAGCGTCTGCGTGGGCGCCGAGAAGCACCCGAGCCTGAACGTCTCCAACCACCGCATGAGCTACACCTTCACCTCGGTGGAAGAGGCGGTGGCCATGTCCACCATGTATGCGGCCAACCACCTGGAAGGGGTCAAGGCGATCGTGGCGCTGACCGAGTCGGGCACCACCCCGCTGCTGATGTCCCGCATCAGCTCCGGCCTGCCCATCTTCGCCATGTCTCCTCACAACAAGACCCTGGCCTGGGCCAACCTCTACCGCGGCGTCACCCCCGTGCTGTTTGATGGCGACGAGACCAAGCCGGTCTACGAGGTGTGCCGCGACGCGCTGGACGTGCTCAAGGCCAAGGGACTGCTGCAAAGCGGCGACATGGTATTGCTCACCCACGGCGACAAGATGGAGACCGTCGGCAGCACCAACACCTGCAAGGTGATGATGGTCGAGTAATCGCCCCTCCTCCCTGCAACAAAAACGGCTCCCACGGGAGCCGTTTTTTATGGGATCTGCCCAGGTTCAACTGCGAAACAGCTCCACCTTGTCTCCATCCTGCAGGCTGCCGGCGCCGCGCACCACCACCTTGTCTCCCTGCCTGAGAGCGCCGCTCACCGCCACTTCCCGGCTGTCCCCAAAGAGCACGGTGACCGGCACCCGGTTCACCGTGAGCGCCTCGCCGCGCTGCTCCACCTGATAGACCACGCTTCCCTCGGTGCCGAGCACCAGGGCATCCCGTGGCAGCAGCATGGTGTGCTGCTCTCCCATCGGCAGCGCCACCCGCACTGGCGAGCCGATGATGAAGGTACCCGCTTCCGGCTTGAGGCGCAGCTCGATGAGCCGGGACTTGGGATCGGCGCTCGCCGCCCGCTGGTAATAGATGGCGTGGCTGCTGAGCTGCTCCCCTTCCACCCGCAACCGGGTCTGGGTGGCCAGTTGCCGGGCCCAGGCAATAGGCGCACGCAACCGGATATCCGGCTGATCCGGATTGACCAGTTCAAGCGCCTGTTCGCCCGCATCCACATGCTCCCCCGGCTGGATGAAGTGTTCATTCACCACCCCGTCAAACGGGGCAAAGATGCGGCTTCTGCGCAGCTGCTCCTCAATCTGGCGCACCTGCACCCGCGCCAACTGATCGGCCAGCTCAGCCTGCTCCACGTCATAGCGCGCCTTGTCATACTGGCTCTGGGAGGCACTCTTTTGCTGGTGCAAACGATCCAGGCGCTGGAACTCGGCGCGAGCGTAACGCAGGTTGCTCCCCTCTCTGGCTTGTTCCGCTCTCGCCTGCTCCAGCGAGAGGCGTAAGGTAGCGCTGTCCAGGCGCAGCAACTCGTCCCCCGCCTTCACCCGGCTGCCAAACTCGGCTATCCACTCCACCCGACCGCTCACTTCGGCGCTGAGCGCCGCCTGCTGGCGGCTCGCCACCGTGCCGCTGACCCAGATGCTGGCCCCCGCCTCTCCCTGGGCCACCTCCGCCAGCGTCACCATCTTGCTTTGTGCAAGCGCAGGCAGCCCGCCAGCCAGCAGCAGGGCCCCCACCACCATCCTTGTGAAACCTTGTGTCATCGATGAGCTCCTTGCTCAGGCACGCTGCCGAAGGGCGTGCGGTATGTCGGTCTGCTCCCCCAACCGCAGGAAGGCGGGCAACAGGATCAGGGTGAAGAGGGTGCTGCAACTCATGCCGCCGACGATGACGGTGGCCAGCCCCCGGTAGATTTCGCTCCCCTCGCTCGGACTCAGCATCAGGGGCAGCATGCCGAAGATGCTGGTGAGGCTGGTCATGGCGATGGGACGCATCCGGCTTTGCAGAGCATCGGTGACTGCCGACTGTCGGCTCATCCCCTCCCGCTCGGCCATCCTGGTCTGGTGCACCAGCAGAATGGCGTTGTTGACCACCAACCCGAGCAGGATGACGAAGCCGATGATGGTGAGCAAGTCCATCGGCAGCGGCGCCACCAGACCGCTCAGGTGCAGCGCCAGCACGCCGCCTACGGTGGCGAGCGGCAAGGTGAGCAGCACCAGCACGGCATCCTTGAGGGAGGCGAAGACCCCCCACAGCAGAATGAGCAGTATCATCACGGCGAACAGGAAGATGCTGCCGAGGTTGCCGAGCGCCTGCTGCAGGCTGTCGGCATTGCCGGCGACCCGCAGCTCCCCCCCGGCCGGCAGCAACGGCCGGATGGCGGCAAAGCTCTTGTGCTGCAGGGTGTCGAGCACCTGCTCCATGCTCATCCCCGCCGGGGGCGAAATCTGCAGACTGATGCTGCGCCGCCCATCGGATCGGAAGATGCTCTCAGGCCCGAGTTGCGGCTCCACCCGCAGCAGTTCCCCAAGGGGAACGATGCGCCCGGACGGGGTAGCAAGCGGCACCGCCTTGAGCTCGTCCGGGTTGGCGGAGGCCTGCCCAATCAGCAGGATGTCGAGCCGCTCATCCCCGTCGAAATATTCGCCGACCCGCAGACCATCGCCAAAGGTCTGGATGATGGCGGGCATGGGGGAGCGATCCCAGCCCACCTCGGCCAGGCGCCTGTCCTGGGGCACCAGCCGAAGCTCGGGAGCGGTGAAATCGAGCCCGGGTTCTGGCCTGACCTGGGCGCCGGGCAAGTCCCGCTGCACTATGGTCATGCTCTCCCGGGCCGCCTGATAGAGTTCGGGCAGCCCACCCCCCTGGATCAGCAGGGAGATGCTGTTTTCACTGTCAAAACCGCCAAACAGGGACCCCTGACCGCCAAACACCCGGGTGTCGGGAATGCCCACCAGCAATTGCTTCATCAAGAGCTGCTCCAGCACCTTGATCTGGTTATCCTCCTTTGGCCGCACCCCGATCTGGGCACCGCCCGGGTAGCGCAGGATGTAGTAGTTCTTGAGGACAGGATCCTTCTCCCCTTTCATATAGGGGTCGAGGCGGGCAATCAGGGTATCGATCACCTCTTCCCGCTGGGCCTTGAGATTGACCCCCGGGGTGAAACTCATCCAGACATCGATGGCGTCCCGCTTCACATCCGGCAGGTAGTTCATCTTGGGCAACATCAACCAGCTCGCCAGCACAGGCCCCGTCATCATCAGGACGATGATGGCCCAGCGCCTGGGGGCGGTGGCAGTCCAGCGGATCACATGGCGGGTGGCGCGGCACCACAGGCGCTCAAAGGGATCAATCAGCCGCTCGTGCCCCATCCAGCGCGCCGCCACCGCAGGCAACACCGTGACCGCCACCACCATGGAGACGGTCACCGCGCAGGCGATGGTGAGCGCAAGATCGGCAAACAACTGCCCTTCCACATCGTTGAGCAGGAGCACCGGCAGGAAGATGGCGACCGTGGTCAGGGTGGACGCCACCAGAGCGGTCCACACCCGGCGGGTACCCTCCAGCGCTGCCTCTCCCTTGCTGATGTCACCCCGCTCATGGCGCCGGTAGATGCTCTCCAGCACCACGATGGCGGCGTCGAGCACCATGCCGACCGCAAACGCAATGCCCGCCAGGGAGATGATATTGAGGGTCCGCCCCATCACCTTGAGCAGGCAGAAGGTGAGCATGATGCTGATAGGAATGGCGATCGCGATCATCAGGGTCGCCTTGAGCTGGCGCAGAAAGACCCAGAGGATGGCGCAAGAGAGCAGCACCCCGAGCCCCAGGTTGGCGGTCACCATGCTCACCGCCCGGTTGATGTAGAGGGAAGCGTCAAACGACTGCTCCATGTGCAGGCCGACCGGCTCCAGCACCTCCCGGTTGAGCTCACCGACCTTGGCCTTGATCCCCTCGAGCGCCGCCAGGGCATTGGCGCCGCTCTCCTTGAAGATCTGCGCCGCGATGGCGGTGTTGCCGTTCTGGATGCGCAGCACCGGGTTCTCCTCCCGGGCCACTCTGATCTCGGCCACGTCCCGCAGATAGATGGGCAGGCCGTCACGCCAGTCCACCACCTTGTCCCCCAGGGCCGCCACGTCATAGCGACCGGCAAAGCGCAGCTTGTACTCCCAGCGTCCGATGTCGAGGGTGCCGGCCGACACATCCCAGCCCGTCGTTGCCCGGCTGGCGAGCACCGGGATCTCCACCCCCAGCTCAGCGGCGCGGTAAGGGTCGAAGCGGATCTGGATCTGGCGCTCGTTGATCCCCTCGATGTCGACCGTGGACACCCCGGGGATCCGCTCCAGCTCGGGCTTGACCCGCGCCTCGATCAGCGCCTGGTGATCGTCTATCTCCCCCTTGGCGCCGGGCAGCTGCTGGATGAAGAAGAAGGTCAGGGTGTCGTTGCTGCTGTAGTTGTTGACGTAAGGACCACCGATGTTGTCCGGCAGCCCCGAGACCCGGTTCAGGCGGGAGATGACGTCAAGCTGGGCCCGCTGCATGTCGGTGCCGAGGGCAAACTCCATGTCGATTTCGGTGAAGCCGGGGTAGCTGTTGCTGCTGAGGCTCTTGAGCCCCTGTACCCCCTGCATCTCCTGCTCGATGGGATCGGTTATCTCCGACTCCATCTCCTGGGGCGAGGCCGAACGCCAGTCCACCGTGATGTTGAGGTGAGGACGGTCTATGTCGGGAAACAGCTGGACGGGCAGTCCACGGATGCTGAGCAGGCCCAGCAAAAAAATCAGCACGACCGAGACCGCCACCCAGATGGGGCGTTCGATCGCCGTTTTGGCGAGGTTCATTCACTCTTCCTGAGTTGTTGTTATCGGCCATTCCGATGGCCTTGCTTCCTGCCCCAAGGGTGGGGGCCATTGCATTAAACTGGAATTAATCGACCTTGTAAATGCCTGGTTAAACAACAAAAAACCGGCCACTAGGGCCGGTTGTCGGTTTATGCTCGGGGTCAGGCTGCATGCTCGACCGGGTTCGGTTGAGACAATCCTTCCAGCTCGCCAGGAGCGAAGTTGTCCACCTGGATAGCCTCGTAGCGCAGGGCATCGGCGGCCAGCAGCTTGTCCGCCTCCTCCTTGCCGAGGATGGACTGGGACAGGGCCGCAGCCACCAGCTCAGGCAGCGCCAGCTTGCGGGGCAGTCTGCCCTCTTTCTGGGCCTGCACCAGCTTCTTCTCGATGGGCTGCACCGAGACCATGGCCTGGAAGGCACGCTCCATCAGCCCCACCGGATCCGCCTCGTCCTTGCCCACATAACAGAGCGCGGTCAGACGATCCCGGAACTCGCCCGGCGTCATCATGGCCAGACAGATGGCATGGCAGCGATCGTCCGCCGGCATCTTGTAACCAACGCCGAACGGGAACACCACCCGCTTGAGTACGGCACCCACCACCTTGTTCGGGAAGTTCTGGAAGAAGCCCTCGAACGCCTTGCCAATCAGGTAGAGGTTGCGCTCCACCGCATACTGCACGAACGGCAGGTCAGAGACCATGCGGCCCTGATCCTCGTAATGCTTGAGGGTGGCGGAGGCCAGGTAGAGGTGGCTCAGCACATCACCCAGACGGGCGGAGATCATCTCCTTGCGCTTGAGATCGCCACCCAGCATCAGCATGGAGACGTCGGCGCACAGGGCCAGCCCCTTGCTCATGCGGGAGAGTTGCTTGTAGTAGCGGGCGGTTTCGCCGGCCACCGGGGCACTGTTGAACTGACCCAGGGTCAGCCCCTGGAACAGGGCACCGAAGAAGTTGCCGGTACCGAAGGCGATGTGCTTCATCAGCAGGGCGTCAAACTTCTCGAGACCGCGCTCCACATCGGTGTCGGCCGCCGCTTCCAGCTCGGCAAACACATACGGATGGCAGCGGGTGGCCCCTTGCCCGAAGATCATCAGGTTGCGGGTCAGGATGTTGGCCCCTTCCACCGTGATGGCCACCGGAATGCCCATGTAGGCGTAGCCGGTGTAGTTTTTCGGGCCCAGCTGGATGGCGCGACCGGCGTGGATGTCCATGGAGTCATCCATCACCTGGCGGGCCATCTCGGTCATGTGGTACTTGGAAATCGCGGTGACGATGGCCGGTGCCTGACCCAAATCCAGGGAACCTGCGGTCATGCGACGAGCGCCTTCGAGCTGATAGGTGAGGCCGCCAATGCGGGCCAGCGCTTCCTGTACCCCTTCAAACTTGCCGATGGACATGCCGAACTGCTTGCGCACGTAGGAGTAGGCGCCCACGGTGCGGCTCGCCATGTGACCACAGGCGGTGCCAAGGGCAGGCAGCGAGATGCCGCGACCGGCGGAGAGGCACTCCACCAGCATGCGCCAGCCACGGCCGGCGTAATCCGGGCCACCGATGATCCAGTCGAGCGGAATGAACACATCCTTGCCGAAGGTCGGGCCGTTCAGGAACGCCAGCCCCATGGGGTAGTGGCGATCGCCGACGCGCACGCCAGGGTGACTGGTCGGGATCAGCGCACAGGTGATGCCGATCTCTTCCTTGTCACCCAGCAGTTTTTCCGGGTCATAGAGCTTGAACGCCAGCCCCAGCACGGTGGCACGCGGCGCCAGGGTGATGTAGCGCTTGTTCCAGTTCAGGCGAATGCCCAGCACCTCTTCACCCTTGTGCATCCCCTTGCAGACGATCCCCTTGTCCGGGATGGCGCCCGCATCGGAGCCCGCTTCCGGCCCGGTCAGGGCGAAGCAGGGCACCTCCTTGCCGTTGGCCAGCCCCGGCAGCCAGAAATCTTTCTGGGCCTGGGTGCCGTAATGCATCAGCAGCTCGCCCGGGCCGAGAGAGTTGGGCACCATGACGGTGACCGCGACGCTCAGGCTCTTGGTGGCGATACGGGTGACGATGGTGGAGTTGGCAATCGCCGAGAACTCGCGGCCGCCGTAGGATTTCGGGATGATCAGGGAGAAGAAGCCTTCTTTCTTCAGATAGTCCCACACCGGCTCCGGCAGGTCCTTGGTCTCGTTGACGATCTTGAAGTCGTCCACCATGGCGAGCAGGGTTTCGACCTGGTTGTCGATAAAGGCCTGCTCTTCTGCACTCAGCTCGGCCTTGCCGTAGCCGTGCAGTTTCTTCCAGTCCGGGTTACCGCGAAACAGCTCCCCGTCCCACCAGACGGAGCCGGCCTCCATGGCCTCCCGCTCGGTGGCCGACAGGGGCGGCAGTATCTTCTTGAAGATGCCGAACACGGGGCGGGTCACCACCTTTTTACGGATGGCGGGGACACCGAGCACCACGGCTATCGCCAGCACCAGCAGGACAAGCAATGTGATCATACCGAAGTTCCTTCTATTTCACTGTTTCCGTTGATTATTGTTAGGTGTTACACGGCCAGGGAGAGCCTGGTCGACTCCACGGGCGCCCCGACACCGGACGCCAGATAAGGAATGACGTTGCGCACCAGCCCTTCCACATCGAGCTGCTGGCCAAAATCGGCCTGGGCGATGTCACGCAGGGCATCCGCAGAGGCCATGGTGAAGACGACGGTGCCCAGGGTGAAGTGCAGGCGCCAGAAGAGATCCGCTGGCGACAAATCCGGATTGGCCTTGGAGATGGCCTGGGTGATCCCGTGCAGGGTCGCCCCATAATGGGTGGTAATAAAGCGGCGCAGGTGGCCCTGACTGTCGATATAGCCGCGCCCCAGCAACTGCATGAAGAGCGCCGGGCCATTCGCCCTGACGGCCGACAGTTTCATCAGAGGTTCGACAAAGCTCTCGAACACCTGCAACAGGGTCAGCTGATCCTGCGCCATCAACGTCTGCAACCGCCCGTCCAGTGCCGGCATGAAGAGGCTCAGATAACGGTCGAGCACCGCCTGGATAAGCTCCTTCTTGGAGCCGAAGTGATAATTGACCGAAGCCAGGTTCACATCGGCCTCGCTGGTGATCAGACGCAACGAGGTATCGGCGAACCCCCGCTCGGCAAACAGCACCTCGGCGGCGTCGAGAATACGGTTCTTGGTATCGATTTTACTCACTGGACACCTCACTTAAACGAATGTTTAAAAAGTACGTTTCACGCCCACTCATGTCAAGAGAATGTGAACAAGTGTTGGCTAAATGTTTTTAATCAAAAAAGAGGGAAGATGGCGGGAACTTCGCGGCGAGACGGCACTCTATATCTATGCCACTGCAATTAAACATTAAGTCTCGCCCAACCTGCGCCATGCTAGTTGGGCATTTTTTTGGCCTGCCGTCACCCGATGCGCCGACAGAGAACCAAAAAAAACCGTCGCAGGGGCGACGGCGGGGAAAACGGGTCTGACCATCCAGTGTCGACCCATCGATGGGTGTTCAGGCTTGCATCGATGTCGCCATCCTCGCAGTGAAACGTCATCAGACTTTGTCAGCACAGACCAAAATTGTGACAAAGTATGGCAACCAGCCACATGGCCCGGCTTCGCCAATCTTGCTATGCTGTCGCCTCATGCCAGAGGGGAGAGAAGATGAAGTATACGGTCGATACCCACACGCACACCGTCGCCAGCACCCACGCCTACAGCACCATTCACGATTACCTGCCCATCGCCAAAGCCAAGGGGATCAAGCTGTTTGCCACCACGGACCATGGCCCGGACATGGCAGATGCCCCGCATTACTGGCATTTCGTCAATCTGCACGTGTTGCCCAGAGTCGTGGACGGGGTCGGCATCCTGCGCGGCATAGAAGCCAACATCAAGAACATCGACGGTGAAATAGACTTCCCCGAGCGCTACGAATCGCGGCTCGACATGATCATGGCGGGCTTTCACGAACCGGTGTTCCCCCCCTGCGATCAGGCGACCCACACCCAGGCCATGATCAACGCCATTCGAAGTGGTCGGGTCGACATGATAAGCCACCCCGGCAACCCCGCCTTCCCCATCGATATCCAGGCGGTGGTCAAGGCAGCGGCAGAGTATCGAGTGGCGCTGGAGGTCAACAACTCCTCATTCAGTCACTCCCGTGCAGGCAGCGAAAGCAACTGCCGCGCCATCGTCGAGGCGGCGCGAGATCTGGGTGCCTGCCTCACTTTCGGCTCCGACTCCCACGTGGCATTCAGCCTCGGCGACTTTGATCACTGCCATCGGCTGGTCACCGAAGCCAACTTCCCACATGAGCGGATCCTGGCCCGCTCCCCCCGCGCACTGCTCGATTTTCTCGAGAGCCGCGGCCGTGCTCACATCCCGGAGTTCATTGACCTCTGATATGCCTTAACATCATGAGCCAACTCATAAAATCGAGTTGGCTCAATTGACTTGTCCGGCTTTTTTCACGACTCTGAACATCAAACCGCCGGTATAGCTCAGTTGGTAGAGCAGCGCATTCGTAATGCGAAGGTCGTAGGTTCGACTCCTATTACCGGCACCAAATAAAACAAAAAGTTAGCTTCATTACGAGGCTACCCCTTTGTGCTTTTTGTCCCGGGTCTCGGGCCAAGACGCCGGTGTGACTGCGCCAGAACACCCTCCCCTTCCAGGACACCACCATCCGCGACGGTCCTGTTCATCTTTCAGAGCCTGACGCACCAACCTGGCCCCACCATCAGAGAGGGCAGCCAGGCAGCCACGCCCCGGCTGCACCTGGGTGAGCATCGTTATCCAGAGGCCCCTCAGCGCTGGGCATAGACCTGGTCGAACACCCCGCCCTCCTTGAAGTGAGTGCGCTGGATCACAGGCCACTCGCCGAAGGTCTTCACCACGTCGAGGAAGGTGGCGTTCGGGAAACGGTCTGCAAACTCGGCGAGGATCGCCGGGTTGCGCGGGCGTAGATAGTTGCTGGCAGCAATGCGTTGGCCTTCGTCGGACCAGAGATAGGCCAGATAGGCTTCGGCCTCCTTGCGGGTACCCTGCTTGTCGACCACCTTGTCCACCACTGACACCGGCAGCTCGGCCACGGCGGTGACGCTCGGATAGACCACCTCGAAGCTGCCACGACCAAACTCCCGGGCAATCATTTCGGCTTCGTTTTCGAACGTGACCAGCACGTCCCCTATGCGGTTCTGGATGAAGGTGGTGGTGGCGGCGCGGCCGCCGGTGTCGAGCACGGGAACCTGCTTGAACAACTTGCCGACAAATGCCCTGGCCGCCTCTTCATCTCCCCCCTGCTCCAGCACATAGCCCCAGGCAGACAGGTAGGTGTAGCGGCCGTTCCCCGAGGTCTTGGGGTTGGGCACGATGACCTGTACCCCCTCCTTGAGCAGATCAGGCCAATCCTTCAACCCCTTGGGGTTGCCCTTTCGCACGATGAACACGGTGGCCGAGGTGAAGGGGGCGCTGTGATCCGGCAGGCGATCCGCCCACCCCTTGGGCACCAGGCCCCCATGCTCGGCGAGGGCGTTGATGTCGGTGGCCATGTTCATGGTGATGACATCGGCGGGCAGGCCGTCGATGACGGCGCGCGCCTGCTTGCTCGATCCGCCGTGGGACATGTTGATCTGCAGTGGCTCCCCGCCTTCGGCCTGCCAGTGCTTCAGGAAGGCTCCGTTGTACTCCTTGTAAAAATCGCGCATCACGTCATAGGAGGCGTTGAGCAGGGTGGCCGCCTGGGCCAGCGGGGCGAGAGCCAGTCCTGCAACAAGCAGGGTGGCGGGCACGAGTCGTTTCATTTCACATCCTTGGAATGAGGGGCGAGTGACTGACTATAAGAGCCGACCATTTATTCTTTGAAAGAATAATTACTGCTCAGCTTATGCGATAAATGGCATCTCCTGGGTCCGGCGCAACGGATGACGGCGATGAGGTGGTCACCTCCAGGCGGGCCATGATGGCTGCCGAGGACGGCGCCCATGAGCGTGGGGCTCCTCCTGCTCGCGCCCTGCCACGGGCAGGGAGCGCCGTTGTCACCTGCCTCGATTTGGCTTCTCGACATGACAGATAAAAAAACGGGGCGAACCTAGTGGTTCGCCCCTGATGCTTTTTACGTCAACCCCGAGGGGTCAACCCTGTTTGTCTGATGCCGGCTCTGCGTCCTTCGGCGCCTGCCAGCCGCCACCGACGGCCTTGTAGAGGGCGACCTGGTTACTCAGCTGGGCGAGCCGGGTGCTGATGAGCCCCTGCTTGGCGCTGAACAGGGAGCGCTGGGCATCGAGGCGGGTCAGGTAGCTGTCCACCCCTTGCTCGTAACGCACCTCCGCCAGCCTGAAGTAGGTCTGGTTGGCATCCACCAGCGCCTGTTGCGCCTGCAACTGCTGCGCGTAGTCCGCCTGGGCACCGAGGGTGTCCGCGACCTCCTTGAAGGCTGTCTGGATGCTCTTCTCGTAGCTCGCCACCGCCTGCCTGGTCCCCACCTCGGCCACGTCCAGATCCGCAACGCGCTTGCCGCCATCGAAGATGGGCAGATTGATCTGGGGCATGAAGGTCCAGGTGCCGGTGCCGCCGTCAAACAGACCGCTCAGCTGGTTGCTGGCGGTGCCCGCCGTCGCGGTGAGCGAGATGGTCGGGAAGAAGGCTGCACGGGCCGCTCCGATATTGGCGTTGGCCGCCTTCAGGTTGTGCTCCGCCGCCAGGATGTCCGGGCGTTGCTGCAACAGGCTGGAGGGAGCCCCCACCGGGATCGGCGCCAGTTTCACCTCGGCCAGGGTAGCCGGTTGTGCCGCCAGCACCGGGATATCGGTGCCAAGCAGCAGGGCCAGACCGTTTCTGTCCTGCTTCACCAGACGCTGGTATTGCGCCTGGCTGACCTTGGCGTTTTCCAGTGCCGTGCGCCCCTGGGCCAGCTCCATCTCGGAGGCGGCGCCCAGGCGGTATTTGTGCTCGGTCAGGGCATAGCTCTCCTGCTCGGTGGCGAGGGTCGCCTGGCTCAGGGCCAGCAACTCCTGATCCGCCAGCAGGGTGAAGTAGGCATTGGCCACCGAGGCCACCAGCGCAATCTGGGTGCTGCGCTGGGTCTCGATTTGCGCCAGATAGGTCTCAAGGGCCTGATCTTTCAGGCTCTGGATCCGGCCAAACAGATCCAGCTCATAGGCGGTGATGCCGATGTTGGCGCCGTACTGGCTGCTGATGGTGCCCTGCCCCGTACTACTGAGATCGTCGGATCCCTGCTGGCGGGTGCCGCTGCCACTGGCGGCCAGGGTCGGCAACTGGGCCGCCCGCTGGATGCGGTATTTCGCCTCGTAGGCCTCGACGTTGAGGGCTGCCAGGCGCAGATCCCGGTTGCTCTCAAGGGCGGTGCCGATCAGCGTCTGCAGGGCCGGGTCCTGGAACTGCTGGCGCCAGGGGGCAAGTTCCCCCTTGGCGGCCAGGTCAGCTTGCCAGGAGGCGCCTTGGGGCAGCTCGGGGCGCTGGTAGTCGGGGGCCATGGAGCAGCCCCCCATCATCAGGGTCACACCCAGGGCGATCAGGGTCTTAGTCATGGTTGATCTCCTTGGTGTGGACACTCTCTTCCCCGGCATGCTTGCGTTCGGTGAAATAGCGCATCACCAGCACAAAGAACAGCGGCACGAAGAAGATGGCGAGCACGGTGGCACTGATCATCCCCCCCATCACGCCGGTCCCGATGGCGTTTCGGCTGCTGGCGCCCGCCCCGGTGCTGATCACCAGGGGCAGTACCCCCAGGATGAAGGCGAGCGAGGTCATCAGGATGGGGCGCAGGCGCTGACGCGAGGCCTCCACCACCGCATCCCCGAGCCTCATCCCCTTGTCGTGCAGCTCCTTGGCGAACTCGACGATGAGGATGGCGTTCTTGGCCGACAGCCCGATCGTGGTGAGCAGGCCCACCTGGAAGTAGACGTCATTCTCAAGCCCGCGCAGTGTCGCGGCCAAAATGGCCCCCAGCACCCCGAGCGGCACCACCAGCATGACCGAGAACGGAATGCTCCAGCTCTCGTAGAGGGCCGCCAGACAGAGGAAGACCACCAGGAGCGAGATGGCGTACAGGGCCGGCGCCTGGGAGCCTGCCTGACGTTCCTGGAAGGAGAGGCCGGTCCACTCGATGCCGATCCCTTCCGGCAACTGCTTCACCATCTCCTCGATGGCCGCCATGGCATCACCCGTACTCTTGCCCGGGGCCGCCTCACCGACGATCTCCATGGCGGAGACACCGTTGTAGCGCTCAAGACGGGGCGAGCCGAAGCTCCACTCCGTGCTGGCAAAGGCGGAGAAGGGCACCATCTGGCCCGCGCTGTTGCGCACGTACCACAGCTTCAGATCTTCCGGGTTCATCCGGAAAGGGGCATCCGCCTGCAGATAGACCTTCTTGACCCGGCCTCTGTCGACGAAGTCGTTCACATAGGAGGAGCCCCAGGCCGCCGACAGGGTGTTGTTGATGTCGGTGATGGAGAGCCCCTGGGCCAGCGCCTTCTCGTAATCGATCTTGATGTCGAGCTGGGGCGTGTCTTCCATCCCGTTCGGGCGTACCCGCACCAGGTTGGGATCCTGCGACGCCATGCCGAGCAACTGGTTGCGCGCCTGCATCAGCTTCTCGTGACCCAGACCGCCGCGGTCCTGCAGGAAGAAGTCGAAGCCGGTGGCCGTGCCGAGTTCCGGAATGGGGGGCAGGTTGAAGGCGAAGACCTGGGCTTCCTTGATGCTGAACAGGAACCCCATGGCGCGGCCGATGATGGCATTGGCGCTGCGCTCTTCTCCCTTGCGCTCGCTCCAGTCCTTGAGCTTGATGAAGGCCATGCCACTGTTCTGACCGCTACCGGCGAAGCTGAAGCCCGCCACCGTCAGCACGGAGTCCACGTTCTCCTTCTCGTTCTCGAGGAAGTAGTCGCGCATCTCCCCGAGCACCACCTCGGTCCGCTCCTTGGTCGCCCCCACCGGGAGCTGCACCATGGACATGATGACCCCCTGATCCTCTTCCGGCAGGAAGGAGGTGGGCATGCGCATGAAGAGCACCGCCAGCACCGCCAGCATGGCCAGATAGATGATGCCGTAGCGGGTGCCCTGCTTGATCACCTTGCGCACGCCGTTCTGGTAACGGTTGGCGTTGGTGTCGAAGAAGCGGTTGAACCAGCCGAAGAAGCCGCGCTGGGCGCCGAATTCACCGTGCTTCATGGGTTTGAGCAGGGTGGCACACAGGGCCGGGGTCAGGATCAGGGCCACCAGCACCGAGAGCACCATGGCCGAGACGATGGTGAGGGAGAACTGGCGATAGATGGCACCGGTAGAGCCACCGAAGAAGGCCATGGGCACGAACACCGCCGACAGCACCAGGGCGATGCCCACCAGGGCGCCGGTGATCTGGGTCATGGACTTGCGGGTCGCCTCGAGGGGGGAGAGATCCTCCTCGCTCATCAGACGCTCCACGTTCTCCACCACCACGATGGCGTCATCCACCAAGAGGCCGATGGCGAGCACCAGACCGAACATGGTCAGGGTGTTGATGGAGAAGCCGAAGGCCGCCATCACCCCGAAGGTGCCGAGCAGGACCACGGGCACCGCGATGGTCGGAATCAGGGTCGCCCGGAAGTTCTGCAAGAACAGATACATGACGCAGAACACCAGGAAGATCGCCTCGATCAGGGTCTGCACCACCTCCTCGATGGAGATCTTCACGAACGGCGTGGTGTCGTAGGGATAGACGATCTCCATGTTGGCCGGGAAGTACTCGGAGAGTTCACCCAGCTTGGTCCGCACGTGCTCGGCGGTGTCCAGGGCGTTGGCACCGGTCGCCAGCTTGATGGCGACGGCGGCGGTGGCCTGGCCGTTGTAGAGCGCGGTCGCGTCGTAGTTTTCACCGGCAAGCTCGACCCGGGCCACGTCCTTGAGCTGGACCTTGGAGCCGTCCTGGTTCACCCGCAGCAGGATGTTGTTGAACTCCTCCACGGTGGAGAGCCGGGTCTGGCCCATGATGGTGGCGGTAAATTGCTGATCGCTCACCGCAGGGGTCCCCCCCAGCTTGCCGAAGGCAACCTGGGCGTTCTGGGCCTTGATGGCGGCCTGAATGTCGGCCGGGGTCATCTGCACCCGGTTGAGCTTGTGGGGATCGAGCCAGACGCGCATGGAGTACTGGCTGCCGAACAAGGTGATGTCACCGACCCCGTCCAGACGGCTCAGGGGCTCCTTGATGTTGGCTACCACATAGTCCGCCAGGTCATCGTTGGTCATGGCGCCATCGGTGGAGATGAAGGCGGCCACCATCAGGAAGCTGCTGGAGGTCTTCTGTACCCGCACGCCCTGTTGCTGCACCTCTTGGGGCAGGAGCGACATGGCCTGTTGCAGCTTGTTTTGCACCTGCACCTGGGCGATGTCGGGATCCGTGCCCGGCTTGAAGGTGAGGGTCACGCTGACGTTCCCTGACGAGTCGGATTGCGCCGACATGTAGAGCAGGTGATCCAGCCCGGTCATGTTCTGCTCGATGATCTGGGTCACCGAGTCTTCCACCGTCTTGGCGGAGGCCCCCGGGTAGCTGGCGGAGATGCCAACCGCCGGCGGGGCGATGGTCGGGTACTGGGCCACCGGCAGGCCGATGATGGCCATGGCCCCAGCCAGCATGATCACCAAGGCGATCACCCAGGCGAAAATGGGTCTATCTATGAAAAAACGTGCCATGAGGCGACTACTCCATCCTACTGCTTGGTTGCCGGGGTCTGTTGTGCGCTGTTACCGGCACGTTCAGTGGGCGCCACCACGACCCCGGGTTTGACTTTCTGCAGACCGGCGACGATCACCTTCTCGCCAGCCTTGAGACCGGACTCGACCACCCAGCTGTCGCCGGACATGCGGCCGACCTGCACTTCACGCAGCTCCACCTTGTTGTCCGCCGTCACCACCATGACGGTGGCACCGCCCTTGGGGGTACGGGTCACGGCAGTCTGGGGCACCAGCAGGCCTTGCGGGCGCTCGCCCTCCTGCAAGGTGGCGCGCATGAACATGCCGGGCAGCAGCAGTTGATCCGGGTTGGGCACGATCACCCGCAGGGTCACCATGCCGGTCGCCTCGTCCACGGTCACGTCGGAGAACTGGAGGGCTCCTTTCTCGCCATACTGGCTGCCATCTTCCAGCTGGAAGCTAACACCGGCCCCGTCCTTCTCCCCCTGGGTCAGCTTGCCCTCGGCCACCAGGCGCTTGAGGCGCAGCAGGTCGGCGGTGGACTGGCGCACGTCCACGTACATGGGATCGAGCTGGGAGATGGAGGTGAGGCTGTCCGCCTGCTGGGCGGTCACCAGGGCACCCTCGGTCACTGCCGACTTGCCGATGCGGCCGCTGATGGGGGCCGTGATGCGGGTGTAGGCCAGGTTGATGTTGGCGGTCTGCAATGCGGCCTTGGCGGCCCCGATCTCGGCCAGCTGCTGTTTCCAGGCCGCGTCGGCGTCGTCATACTCCTGGCTGCTGATGGCTTTCACCTTCACCAGCTCGGCGTAGCGCTGGGCCTTGAGGCGGGCGCTGCGCTCGTTGGCCTCGGCCTTGGCGAGGTTGGCCTTGGCGGAAGCCACTTCGGCCTGATAGACGGCGGGATCAATCTGATAGAGCAGTTGACCGGCCTTGACGTCGCTCCCCTCGGTGAACAGGCGCTTGAGGATGATGCCGTTCACCTGGGGACGCACCTCGGCCACCCGCAGGGGGGCGGTGCGGCCGGTGAGCTCGGACAACAGTTGCAGGGGGGCCGTATGGAGGGTGACCACGTCCACGGCGGCGGGAGGCATCTCCCCCATGGCCTGCTGGGCCTCTCCCTTGTCACCACAACCAGCCAGCAGGCCACTTGCCAGCAAGGCAAGGCCGACCGAACGTGCGAGAATATGTTTATGCATGAAATCTCTGAGCCTCTGTTTCAATCAAAAAAAGTGACAAAAACCACAGGGTTTATAAGGCCCCTGTTGGTAAAACTGCGAAGATGAGGCAATATACATACATTCATGAATGTATGTATGTAAGAAACTTTTATCACTATTTAGACAGGATCGGAGCCAATGGCCAGACGTACCAAAGAAGAGGCACAGCAGACCCGCTGCCGCATCATGAGCACGGCGCTGGATCTCTTCTGCCAGCAAGGGTTGGCGAAGACCAGCCTGACCGACATCGCCAAGGCCGTGGATCTCACCCGAGGGGCCATCTACTGGCACTTCAAGAATAAAGAAGAGCTGTTCGTCACCCTGTGGGAGGCGCTGTGCGCCCCCCTCTCCCACCAGCTCGACGCCTGCGTCGACGAGGCGGAGCCGGATCCCCTCGGCAAGCTGCGGGTCTTCCTCAAGGAGGTGATGCTCAAGATCAGCACCGAGCCCGCCCACCAGCAGATGTTCACCATCATCTTCAACCTGGAGCCGATGGAAGGGGAGGCCGCGGCCCTGCGGGAACACATGCGTCAGCGCTCCATCGACTTCTTCCAGGATCTGGAGGTCACCCTGGCCAATGCGGTACGCCAGGGCCAGCTGCCAGAGGGGCTGGATCTGCGCCGCGCCACCACCCTGCTGCACTGCACCCTGGACGGCTACATCATCAACTGGCTGCACTTCCCAGAGCGCATCGACCTCGCCCGGGAGGCGGACTTCCTGCTCGACACCCTCTTTGGCCTGCTCGCCAGCGCCTCCCCCGCCCTTCGCCAGCATCCGTGAATGAAGGCGATGGCGGGAAAGCCCTCGCCAACGCTCAACAGCCGGGGGCGAATTTGCTAGAGTAGCCGCCCCCCACCGAGATGAGCCCGATGTCTTTGCCACACACTCCCGCCCCGGCTGGCGACGCCGCCCCTCGCCCGGCCCTCCTGGCCGGCGCCCATGCCCCCTTCCTCGCCCTGCTCGGTACTGGCCGCCACCTGCTGGAGGCGGGCTGCGGCGCAGGGGAGGATCTGCACCTCTTCCGGGAGCAGGACCTGGTCGTGACCGCCTTCGATGCGAGCCGGGAGCAGGCCGCCGCCGCCTCGCGCCTGTGCGGCCAACCGGTGCGCGTCTGCCGCTTCGAGCAGATGCGAAGTGTCGTCCCCTATGACGGCATCTGGGCCGGCGGCTCCCTCCCCTGCCTGCCCGAGCTAGAGATAGCCCCGGTGCTCGGGCATCTGGCCACCCTGCTCAAGGCCGGCGGCCCCCTCTACTGCTCCTTCCCCCACGGGGATGGAGAGCCCTTGCCGCGCTCGGGGGAGTATCCGCTCCAGACCCGGCTCGACGAGCCCGGGCTGCAGCGTCTCATCACCCCCCTGCCCTTCGCACTGCACCGCCACTGGCGCAGTGAGGACGAGGTGAACGGCCGCTGGCTGCACGTCCTGCTCATCCGGCGCTGACGCCCCGGCGCCGATGGGAGGCGAAACGCGCGCTGACAGTCCGCCCGGGTTGCCCGGTACAGAGACACTGTCAGCGCCCATCCAGTCCTGATAATCATAGAAACAAAGAGTGGCGGAACGCCCCATTAAAAAAATTTAACTCTATATTAACCAGCATAAGGCAGACAAGATGCGGTGTTTGTGTTAAAAAGCGGTATTAAAATCATTATTTAATAACAAAACAGACACCAACACCTGGATTTGCCCATGAAACTCGTTCTGAATCTGATCGCCGGCATCCTCGCCGGCCTCCTGCTCGGTCTCTATGCCCCCGAATGGGTCGCCCGCGTGCTGTTCACCGCCAAGACGGTAATAGGCCAGCTCATCACCTTCACCATCCCGCTCATCATCCTGTTCTTCATCATGAGCGGCATCGCCAGCCTGCCGAAGAATTCCGGCAAGCTGCTCGGCAAGACGGTGGGGCTCTCCTACTGCTCCACCATACTGGCGGGTCTGTTCGCCTTCACCGTGGCGAGCCACCTGATCCCGCACCTGACCACGGCCGCCGAGCCCACCGCCGAGGCGGCCACCAAGCTCGCCTCCTACATCAACCTCGAGATCCCGCCGCTGTTCGGGGTGATGTCGGCGCTGGCCGCCGCCTTCGTGTTCGGCATCGGCATCAGCGCCACCCAGGCTACCGACCTGCGCCGGGTCGCCGATCAGGGCCGTGACATCATCGACCGCCTGCTGGCGAAGGTGATCATTCCCCTGCTCCCCTTCTACATCGCCGGCGTCTTCGTCGAGATGACGGTGGAAGGCACCGTCTTCGCCACCCTGAAAACCTTCGGCGTGGTGCTGGTGATGGCCATCCTGATGCACTGGATCTGGCTCTGCGTGCTGTTCGTCGGCACCGGCCTCGCCCAGGGGCGCTCCCCCGTCATGCTCATCAAGAACATGCTGCCCGCCTACTTCACCGCCCTTGGCACCATGTCCAGCGCCGCCACCATCCCGGTGGCCCTGCAGGCCAGCAAGAACAATGGCGTGAGCGACGGCATCGCCAACTTCACCGTCCCCCTGTGCGCCACCATCCACCTGTGCGGCTCCACCATCACCCTGGTCACCTGTGCCACCGCCGTCATGTTCCTCTCCGAACACCTGGCCATCCCGGGTTATGGCACCATGGTGCCCTTCATCATGATGCTGGGTGTCATCATGATCGCCGCTCCGGGCGCCCCGGGTGGCGGTGTCATGTCGGCTCTGGGTCTGCTCACCTCCATGCTGGGCTTCGGTGAGGCCTCCATCGCCCTGATGATCGCCCTCTACCTGGCCCAGGACAGCTTCGGTACCGCCTGCAACGTCACCGGTGACGGCGTCATCGCCCTCTGGGCAGACCGCTTCGCCCAGCGGGACGGTGCCGTGCCCGCCCTTGATCGCGAGGCGGCCTGACCGCGTTGTCGCGCCAATAAAAACGGGAGCCCAGGGCTCCCGTTTTTTTATGGCACTCAGCTGCGATCAACCGCAGCGACGGATCACCCCTGCCTGTATGCTGCTCACCACCAGCACGCCGTCGCAGTTGCCGCCGTCATCATGCATCCGCAGCACGGCGACGGATCACACCCTCTTGCATGGTGCTCGCCACCAGCACGCCATCGCGGGTGAAGAACTGACCGCGCACCAGGCCGCGTCCACCGCTGGCGCTCGGGCTGTCCACCACGTAGAGCAACCAGTCATCCAGCCTAAAGTCGCGGTGGAACCACATGGAGTGGTCTATGGTGGCCACCTGCATGTCCGGCTCCCAGTACGACACCCCGTGGGGCTGCAGGGCGGCAAACAGGAAGTGGAAGTCGGACGCATAGGCCAGCAGGTAGTTGTGGACCCGCTGATCGTCCGGCACCGGGCCGTTGGCCTTGAACCAGGTGTAGCGCAGGGGCTCGTGCACATCGGGGCGGATGGGGTCCACCAGGGTCACCGGGCGAATTTCGATGGGCTTCTCGCACAGGATCTTGTCCCGCAGGGCCGGGGGGATCATCTGCTCGTAGGGGCGCACCAGCTCCAGCTCGCTCTTGAGCTGCTCCGGGGGCGTGATGCCGCCCGGCATCCTGGCCTGGTGCTCGAAGCCCTCGGCCTCCACCTGGAAGGAGGCGTTGAGGTAGAAGATGGGTTTGCCGCCCTGGATGGCCTTGACCCGGCGGGTGGAGACGCTCTGGCCGTCGCGGATGTTCTCCACGTCGTAGACGATGGGCTTGTTGGCATCGCCGGGGCGCAGGAAGTAGGAGTGGCAGCTGTGCACCTGGCGATCGGCGGCGACCGTCTGCTTGGCGGCTGACAAGGCCTGCCCCATCACCTGTCCGCCAAACACGGATCGCAATCCGAGATCCTGGCTCTGGCCCCGAAACAGGCCCTCCTCGATCTTCTCGAGCGCCAGCAACGCCAGCAGCTCATCCAGTACCTTGCTCATTGGTTTCTCCTGTATCAATGTCGCAGAGGCTAACAAGGAGACCTGGTCGAGGCAACCTTTGCCACGCCCTCAGTGGGTAGCTCCCCCCGTGATCGGCAGATCCCGCTCGTGATGCAGCGCCGCATCGAGGGCGACCTCCAACCCGTGCACTATCTGGCTCAGGCTCATCGAGGGCGTGCCCGCCGGATGGCGCGCCGCCTGCTCGGGCAGATAGGGAATGTGCAGGAAACCGCCCCGGCAGCCCGGCCTGTCCCGCTCAATCTCGTGCATCAGGCCGTAGAAGAGGTGGTTGCAGACATAGGTACCGGCACTGTGGGAGACGGCGGCGGGCAGGGCCGCCTCGCGCAGGGCCGCCACCATGGCCTTGATGGGCAGGGTGGTGAAATAGGCGGCGGGCCCCTCTGCCACTATGGGGCTGTCGATGGGCTGCGCCCCGGCGTTGTCCGGGATGCGGGCATCATCCAGATTGATGGCGATCCGCTCCAGACTGAGCTCGCTGCGCCCCCCTGCCTGGCCCACTGCCAGCACCAGCACCGGCTGGTGCTGCGCCAGCGCCGCCTTGAGTTCCGTCAGGGCCTGGCCGAAGGCACAGCTCAGCCGCACCGCCCGGATCTGATGGTCGCCACGGCGCTGGCCATCGAGTTGCCTCACGGCCTCCCAGGAGGGGTTGAGCGGCTCGCCGCCGAAGGGTTCGAATCCGGTCAGTAAAATGGTCTTCATGGCCATCTCCTTCTGTTTTTTCCCGGCGCGCGGCCAGCGGATGCCGGGAGGGATGAGGGCGGGCCCAGGCGGGCCGCCCTCATCTGACGACATCAACGAAACGCCAGGAAGTACATCAGCAGGATGTTGCAGACGAGCATCATGAGCGCGGTGGGGATCTGCACCAGGATGACCTGATACTTGTTGTCCAGCTCGAGCAGGGCGGCGGGCACTATGTTGAAGTTCGCCCCCATGGGGGTCATCAGGGTGCCGCAATAGCCCGACAGCATGCCGATGGCGACCACGGCGGCGGGGTTGCCATTAGCCCCCATGATGAGGAAGGGGATGGCGATCCCCGCCGTCATCACCGGGAAGGCCGCAAACGCATTGCCCATGATCATGGTGAACAGCGCCATGCCCACGCAGTAAATCACCACCATCAGGAACAGGTTGTCGGGGGTGACGAACAAGTCCACCACCGCCTTCACCGACTCCCCGGTCTGGGCGACCACGAAGACCCCGCCCAGCATGGCGAGCATCTGCGGCAGGATGGCGGCCCAGCCGATGGCATCCACCAGACGCCTCGACTCGCGCACCGCCTGCAAGGGGGTGCCGCCGGTCAGTTTCCAGCCCAGCAGCAGGGCCGCCAGGGTGCCGATGGCCAGGGAGGTCAGGGTGACGTTCTTCTGATCCAGCACGAAGTAATCCCCCAGGCTGGCATGGCCCAGCAGCAGGGTGCTGAGCACGGTCGCCACCGGGATCATGACCGCCGGCAGGAAGAGGCGGTTGCCCAGTTTGCCCGCAGACGCCTGCCGCTCGGCGTCGCTGCGCTGGGCGTAGCGTCCCATCGCGAGCTTGCCCGTGCCGGCCAGCAGGGCCATCAGGATCACCAGGCCCCCCACGATCCGGTAGGCAATCTGGCTGCCCAGCTGGCTGACCAGCAGATCGCCGAACAGGAAGATGGCGCCAAAGCAGAACCAGAACAGAGCCGTCGTGAAGCGCTTGGGGTTATGGCGGTCAGAGAGCGTCATGCCCACCAGCAGCATGACGACGAGGCCGATGAGGTAATAGATGTCGTTGATGGTGATCAGGCTGCTCATCATGCACGCTCCAGCACGGCTTGGTCGGGGGTCCCGGTTTGCTCGCTCGCCTGCCAGGCGGCAACGTCACGGGCGATGCTGGCATCCAGCAGGAGCAGGCGCCCCATGTGTATCAGCAGGGCGCACAGGGCGGTCGGTATGCCCCACAGGCCGATGTAGAGCGGTTCGATATCGGTGATCCCGTTCTCCTGCAGGAAGGCACTCATCAGCAGGACGGCCCCGAAGGCGAGGAAGACGTCCTCGCCGAAGAACACCGCCACGTTGTCACAGGCGGCCGAATGGGCGCGGATCTTGTCGCGAATCGGCTTGGGCAGATCCCCGTGGCGATGCACCGCGGCCCCCTCCGCCATGGGGGCGATCAGCGGACGCACCGTCTGGGCATGGCCCCCCAGGCTCAGCAAGCCCAGCATGGCCGTGCCCTGGCGCAGTACGAAATAGAGCATCAGGATGCGCGCCGAGGTCGCCTTGCGGATGCTGGCGATCCAGCTCTGGGCCCGCTCCTTGAGCCCGTACTGCTCCAGCAGGCCGATCACCGGCAGGATCAGGATAAAGGTGGCCAGCTGCCGGCTGTTGAGGAACTTCTCCCCGAAGGTTTCCAGCAGCGCGACCAGCGACATGCCACTCGCCAGGCCGGTCGCCAGTCCCGCCGCCGTCACCACCAGCAGCGGGTTGAACCTGAGGGCAAACCCCAGCACCACCACGGGGATCCCGATCAGGGGTAATAACAGACTTACATCCATATGAGCTTCTCCATTCCATGTGAAGGCCACGCGGCCTGAATTCACCTCTTCAGTGAGGCCTTATCGATATACCGTTTGCGATCAGGGCCTCCCGCAGGCGCCGGACGAAGGCGACGGCGTGGGCGCCATCCCCGTGCAGGCAGATGCTCTGGGGCACCAGCGCCAGTGGTTGTCCGTCCAGGGTCTCCACCTCTCCCCGCGTCACCAGACTCAGGGTCTGGCTCAACGCCTTCGCCTCGTCGTCGATAACGGCGCCGGGCTGGCCCCGCGGTGCTAGGGAGCCGTCGGCCAGATAGGCGCGATCGGCGAAGACCTCCGCGATGGGGGTCAGACCATGGCGCCGGGCGGCGGCGATCAGCTCGCTGCCCGCCAGCCCCATCAGCTTGAGGGAGGGATCCAGGCTGGCGACGGCACTGGCGATGGCGTCGGCCAGGGCCCCATCCCGGGCTGCCTGGTTGTAGAGCGCACCATGGGGCTTGACGTGGGCCAGCCGGCCACCGGCCGCCTTGGCCAGGGCGGCCAGGGCCCCCACCTGATAGATCACGTCGGCATAGACCTTGGCCGGCTCCCGCACCATGGGCGCCCGTCCGAAGTGTTCCCGATCCGGGAAGCTGGGGTGGGCGCCGATGGCAACCCCCTTGGCCAGCGCCAGCCGGACCGTCTCGGCCATCAGGGACGCATCCCCGGCGTGCCAGCCACAGGCGATGTTGGCCGAACTGACGAGGTCCAGCAGCAGGGCATCCGAGTCGCAGCCCTCCCCCAGGTCTGCGTTGAGATCAATGTGTCTTTCCATAAGCCATCCATTCGAAACGATAGAGGTGTTGCTGCCACTCGCGCCGCGCCGCCAGGGCCTGCTCCCGCGTCACGGGGGAGAAGCGCAGCCGCGCCCCCGGCCGCGCCTGGGCCAGCTTCCAGAGATCCGCGTCGATGACGCAGCCGATGCGCGGGTAGCCGCCCGTGGTCTGGCCATCGGCCAGCAGCACGATGGGCTGCCCGCCAGGGGGCACCTGGATGACACCGGGCAGGACGCCGTGGGAGGCCAGCTCCCGGCTGTGGCTGCGCACCAGCGCCGGCCCGTCGAGGCGAACGCCCATGCGGTTGCTCGCGGGGTTGAGTCGCCACTCCCCCTGCCAGAGCGCCGCCACGGCGGCCGGTTCGAACTCGTCACATTCGGGGCCGGACAAGACACGCAGGCAGGCGTCCGACTCGCGTAGACAGGCGCCGAGGGGACCGTCATGGCTCAGCGGCACCCCCAGGGGCAGGCGATCCCCGGCCTGCAGGGCTCGCCCCTGATGACCCCCGAAGCCGGCCTGCAACTCGGTGGCGCGCGATCCCATCACCTGGGCCACGGCCAGGCCCCCATCCAGCGCGAGATAGGTGCGCATGCCATGGCGAGGGGCCGACAGGCGCAGGCGCTGGCCCCGGCGAACCCGCCAGCGCCAGCCGTGCCAGACAGGTTCACCGTCCAGGGTGGCGGCGCAGTCGGCACCGGTCAGCGCCAGCCAGCCATCACGCAGCAGGCGGAATTCGGCCGCCCCCAGCACCAGCTCTATCCCCGCCGCGCCGGCGGGGTTGCCCACCAGGCGATTGGCCAGGATCAACGCCTCCCTGTCGAGGGCGCCTCCCTGGGCGATGCCGAGATGGCGCACACCAGAACGGCCGAGATCCTGGACTGTGCTCTGAAGCCCGGGTCGGATGACCTCTAGCATGGGGCACCTCCCAGGGGGACGAAGCGCACCCGATCGCCGGGCAGCAGATAGGAGGGCTCGTCACGAGCCGGGTCGAACAGCGTCAGATCCGTGCGCCCGATGAGCTGCCAGCCCCCGGGGCTCGCCGCCGGGTAGATACCGGTCTGGGCCCCGCCGATGCCGACGCTGCCGGCGGGGACTCTCAGCCTGGGCTCCCTGCGCCGCGGCACGGCCAACTCCTGCGCAAGCCCCCCCAGATAGGCGAAACCGGGCTGGAAGCCGAGGAAATAGACCCGGTACTCGCCGCCGCTGTGGCGCGCCACCAGCTCGGCCGGCGTCAGGCCGCAGTGGCGGGCGGCCTCCTCCAGATCGGGCCCCCATTCGCCGCCGTAGTGCACCGGGATCTCCCGCTCCCGCGGCCGGTAGTCGAGCTCCTCCCCCTGGCGCCACAACTCGGTCAGCCAGCGCTCGAGACCGGCGGGGTCCATCACCTCGGGATCGAACACCAGGGTCAGGTTGTTCATCCCCGGCACTATTTCCTCCCACCGCTCGTCCCCTTCCCGCTCTCGCAGTCGCTGTGCCAGCCACCAGATCCGCCGCTGGCCGATCAGGTCGGCCCCCTGGTCCGTCTCCAGCACCAGGGCCCGCTCTCCCAGCGGGTAGAGGCGACACTCACTCGATCCCATACAGCCCCCAACAACCAAAACATTTAATTAAAATACAGCAAAGATATCAACAAAACATCGATAATTTATCTACAATAAGCCATCGTAGGAAACGCCAGCCGTCGTGCTGGCCTCTCATCAGGAAAAGGAGTCTCCATGACCAAGCCCCCCTCCATCGTCTCATCGGCCCACCTCGTCTCGGCTCAGGCTCCCGCCCTCTCGGAGCTGGAGTTCGGCCTGACCGTGCTCAACAACTCCTTCCACCGCTGGGTCGTGCGCTGCATGGGGGCCGCAGGCGAGAAGGGGCTGACCGCGCTGGAGGTGCTGCTCATCCACCACATCAATCACCGGGATCGCCCCAAGCGGCTTGCCGATATTTGCTTCGTGCTGAACATCGAGGACACCCATGTCGCCACCTATGCCCTGAAGAAGCTGGTGACCCTGGGTTATGCGGCGCGCACCAAGGTGGGCAAGGAGGTGCACTTCAGCACCACGCCGGCCGGGGCGGCCCTGTGCCACCAATACAGCGAGATCCGCGAACAGTGTCTGATCCAGGTGATAGTAGAGAGCGGTCTGGCGGGGGCGAATGCCTCGGCGGCGGAGATAGCGCAGCAGCTGCGGCTGTTTGCCAGCCTCTATGATCAGGCCTCTCGCGCCGCCGCCTCCCTGTAGTGGCGAAGGGCCAATAAAAAAAGAGCCTGCCCCTTGCGGGGCAGGCTCTTTCGCGATGACGGCCGGAATTACTTGCTGCCGGTGCCGGAATTGCGGGTGGAGGAGGTCGGCTTGCGACGGGCGGTGGTGGCACGGGCGCGCGGCTCCTTGCCCTGCATCTCCTTGTGGCGCTTCACGGCGCGACGGATCTGGGCGGCCTGCTTGTGGCGGGTGCTCTTGCCATCCTGCTGCAGATCGACCTTGGATTCGGTCTCGTTGGGCAGGTTGACCAGGCCGCGCAGGTAGTTCACCTCGGGGAGTTTCAGCTCCTGCCAGCCGCCGCGGGGGATGCCGCGATCCAGCTTGACGTCGCCGTAGCGGATACGCATCAGGCGGCTCACCTGCACTTCCTGGGATTCCCACAGGCGGCGCACTTCCCGGTTGCGGCCCTCGGTCAGGGTGACGTTGAACCACTGGTTCAGCCCTTCACCGCCGGCCGGCTTGATCTTGTTGAACTTGGCCATGCCGTCTTCCAGCTGCACGCCCTTGCGCAGGCGCTGCAGCATGGCTTCGGTGATCTCGCCAAAGACCCGCACCGCGTATTCCCGCTCCACTTCGTGGCTCGGGTGCATCAGGCGGTTCGCCAGCTCGCCGTCGGTGGTGAACAGCAAGAGGCCTGAGGTGTTGACGTCGAGGCGGCCGACCGCTATCCAGCGGGCACCATCCATCTTGGGCAGACGATCAAACACGGTGGGACGTCCTTCCGGATCGTGGCGGGTGCACATCTCCCCTTCGGGCTTGTGGTAGGCCAGCACGCGGCAGATCACTTCCTCTGCGGCGCGGGTCTTGACCTGGTGACCATCCACCCGGATCACGGCGTTCACTTCGACGCGATCCCCCAGCGTGGCGACCTTGCCATCCACACTGACCCGACCTGCGGTGATCAGGGCCTCCATCTCACGACGGGAGCCTTGACCCGCGCGGGCCAATACTTTTTGCAGTTTTTCACTCATCGGGTTTACCTGATTGTTGATCGCTGCCCGCCGACATCGCGGACAACCTTGGCTCTTGTGGGAAGGCCCCGTTGGCCTCCCCACCATGTTCATGCTCAGCACGGCCTGCCAGAGGCTGACCGTCACCGCCCTCGCCCGGCATGAGCGACAAGGGGGCCTGCAGCTCGGGATCCAGCTCGGGGAGCTGCTCCAGACTCTGCAGGTTGAAATAGTCCAGAAATTCACGGGTGGTGGCGAGCAGCTCGGGGCGACCCGCCACCTCCTTGTGGCCGATGCTGCGCACCCAGCCACGCTCCTTGAGGGTGTTGACGATCTGGCTCGACACCGCCACCCCGCGGATGGCTTCTATCTCCGCCCGGGTGATGGGCTGACGATAGGCAATCAGCGTCAGCGTCTCCATCACGGCGCGGGAATAACGGGGAGCCCGCTCGCTCCACAGGCGCGACAGCTCCTCGGCATACTCCTGGCGGGCCTGGAAACGCCAGCCGGAGGCGACCTCTTTGAGCTCGACCCCCCGCTCGCTGTAATCCTGTCTGAGCTCTGCCAGCAGCAGCTGGACATAGCGGCCGGTGACCGGGTAGTCCGAGAGCACGCTGCCCTTGATTTCGCTCACCGTGAGGGGACGCCCCGCCACGAAAATCGCCGCCTCGATCAGGGTCTTCAATCGTTCAGCAGGCAGCGCCACGGTGGACCTCCCGGTTCCGCACCCCTGGCGCCGCCCCTCGCTCAGTGTAGATGCTCATGCTCCTCCCCTTTCCCCTGACTCGCCAGGGCAAAATGGATGGGGCCCAGGGGCTCCGCCTGCAAGATCCAGATCAATTGCTCCTTGCACAGCTCCAGCAGGGCCAGGAAGGTCACCAGCACCCCCATGCGCCCCTCCTCGGCCCGCAGCACCTGCTCCAGGCGCAGGGTCTGGCCCAGGGAGAGCATGGCAAGGATCTCCGCCATCCTTACCCGGGTCGGGATCTGCTCGCGGCGGATCTGGTGATGTTCAAAATGAGTCGCGCGTTTTACCACACTTTGCATGTAAAGGGCGAGTTCAACCAGAGAAACATCGGGCGCCAATGGCTTCAAGGCACCAAAATCCGGCGCCATGGCGGCGGCGACGAAGATCTCCCGCTCCACCCTCGGCAGGGCATTGACCCGCTCTGCCCCCAGCTTGTAGCGCTCGTACTCCTGCAGGCGACGAATGAGGGTGACGCGGGGATCTTCCCCCTCCTCCTCGTCTTCCAGCTCCGGAGCCTTGGGCAGCAGCAGGCGGGACTTTATCTCCGCGAGCCAGGCCGCCATCAGCAGGTATTCCGCCGCCAGCTCGAGGTTGAGGCCCTGCATCAGATCCACGTACTCCATGTACTGGGCGGTGATCTGCAGGATGGGCAGGTTGAGGATGTCGAGCTGCTGGCGCCGGATGAGGTAGAGCAAGAGATCGAGCGGCCCCTCGAAGGTGTCGAGAAACACCTCCAGCGCATCGGGGGGGATGAACAAGTCCTGGGGCAGCTCATGGTAGGGCTGCCCCAGCACGGTGGCGATGGGCGGGGGAAGGGAAGCCTCCCCCGTCGTGCCCGCGGGGGTTGTCAGCGCGGGCACGGGGTCGGCAAGATCACTCAAACGGGGTCGGATCCCCGGCACCGCGGCGACGCAGCACGGGCTCGTCGTCGGAGAAGTCCACCACAGTGGTGGGCTGCTCGCCCAGATACCCGCCGTTGACCACCAGATCCAGCTGCTTGCCGAGCTTGTCGGCAATCTCCTCGGGGTCGAACTCCGCCATCTCGGAGCCCGGCAGGATCAGGGTGGTGGAGAGCAGCGGCTCACCGAGGGCCTCGAGCAAGGCCAGCGCGATGTTGTTGGCCGGGACCCGGATGCCGATGGTCTTCTTCTTCTCGTTCATGAGGCGGCGCGGCACCTCCTTGGTGGCCTTGAAGATGAAGGTGTAGGGTCCGGGGGTGTTGTTCTTGACCAGCCGGAAGGCGGTGTTGTCCACCTTGGCATAGGTGGAGATCTCCGAGAGATCACGGCACACCAGGGTGAAGTCGTGGTTCGGCTCGATGCGACGGATGCGGCAGATGCGCTCCAAAGCATCCTTGTTGCCCATCTGGCAGCCCAGGGCGTAGCCGGAGTCGGTGGGATAGACGATAACGCCGCCGCTTTGCAGGATCTGCACCGCCTGGCTGATGAGGCGAACCTGGGGATTGTCGGGATGTACGTAAAAATGCTGACTCATATGCTCTTCTCGCGATAGGGGGCACGCTCGTTGCCCGCTTCATGGTCAAGGGCCCCTTGGCCCATGATACTACCTTAACCTGTTTGACGCAGACTCGCCTGCATCAAAGATGCCGGCCCGGGGGGTCAGCGGCTGGCCAGCAGGCCCGCATGCTCCTCGGGGGTGAGCCCGAAATGACCGGGGTGACCGAGCCACAGCGGCATCCCCTCCTTGGGGAGCCAGAGGTGGCGGCCAAGCTCGGTCCAGTTGGAGGGGAAGTGAAAATCGGACCCCACCGAAATATAGAGATCGTGCTCCCTGGCCCACTGGCCGAGATTCGCCCGCTCCTGTGGGCTCTGCTGGGGCAGGGAGACCTCCATGGCATCCCCCCCGACGGACTTGAAGGCCACCAGCAACCGCTTGATCCACTTGGCGGTGAGATTGTAGCGGCTCGGGTGGGCCAGCACCGCCAGCCCGCCTGCGGCGTGGATGGCCTCGATGGCCTCCCCCATCCCAGGCCACTCGGCGGGCACATAGCCCTTGTTGCCCCGGCTCAGGTACTTCTTGAACACCTTCTGCATATTGTCGGCCACCCCGCGCGCCACCAGCACCCGGGCAAAGTGGGCCCGGGTCACGGCGGCGTCACCGGCAAGCTGCTTGGCCTCTTCATAGGTGCCCGGGATGAGGCACTTCTCCAGACGACGCCCGATCTCCTCGGCGCGCGCCTCCCGGCGAGCCCGCTGCCCTGCCAGAAAGGCGAGCAACTGGGGATTTTTCTCGTCCACCCCGAGGGCCACGATGTGGATCTCGTGATGCTCCCACCCGGTGGAGATCTCCACCCCGCTCACCAGGCGCAGTGGCAACTGGTCGGCCGAGATGGTCTGGCGCACTTCTTCAAGCCCGTCGAGGGTATCGTGGTCAGTGACCGCTAACACCTCCACCCCTTTTTCGGCGGCGCGGCGCACCAGGTCGGCGGGGCTCAGCACCCCGTCCGAGGCGGTGGTGTGGCAATGAAGATCGAATCTCATCGGCGTGTTTCGCTCTTGTTTGGGACCTGCCTGGAAAAGGCCGGCAAAAAAGCGACTTGACTTGGCCGCGGCTTTATCGTTTTCTGTAGGCACTTCATTGCAAACATCTTTTTACAGGACTCAATCTCATGCAAGCGACTTCCATCCTGACCATCTGGTGGTGGCACACTCCCTGACATGCGGGCGTGTGGTCGTTGCTGTACCTGTAATCTGACAGCAAGTTAAGAACCCAAAGAAAAAGCCCGCTGACCCCAGCGGGCTTTTTTATTATCCGGCAAATGGACCTGTGATGAAACCGACAATTCAGAGAAGCACACTGACATGGCGATGGCGAACTCGCTGACGTGACCCGAACCCGACCCATTTTCAAGAGAGACAGCGCCATGACCATCGGTGACACACAACACATGCAAGGGAAGGCATTATGACAGGCAACAAGACCCGTTTGCCCCTGGGCGAATTCGATACCATCCGGCTCAATGCCCCCTATGTGACAGACCCCCTGGCACTCTATACCCGACTCTGCCAGGACAGACCCAACAACCTGCTGCTCGAATCGGTGGAGATCGACTCCAAGGCCGGTACCCAGAGCCTGCTGCTGGTGGACGCCTGCCTGCGCATCGAGTGCCGCGGCCGCGCCGTGCAGGTGCGCCCCCTCGGCGACAACGGCGCCGCCCTGCTGCGCCTGCTGGAGCAGCGCCTGCCCGCCGTCATCACCCAGACCCGGGTGGCGGACGAGCTGCACCTCGACTTCCCGGCGTCCGATCGGGAGCTTGACGAAGACAGCCGCCTCAAGGGCAGCAGCGTGCTGGACGTGCTGCGCACCCTGCAGCGGGAGCTGCAATGCCCGCAGGGCAAAGAGGCCCTCTTCATGGCGGGCAGCTTCGCCTACGACCTCATCGCCTCCTTTGAAGACTTGCCCGAGGTGCCAGAGGGGAGCAACGACTGCCCTGACTACTGCTTCTATGTGGCCGAGACCCTGATCACCATCGACCACATCAAGCAGAGCACCCAGTTGGTGGCCTGCCTGTTCGGCGGCGAAGAGGATGAGCAGCTGGACGCGCGCTACGCCCGCCTGACCGCTCGCCTCGAGTCCTTCAAGCAGGCCTGTCAGCAGCCGCTGCATGCGCCGCAGGGCTCGGCGCCGCTGACCGGCGTCCTGGCCGTCGACAAGGGGGACAAGCAGTTCTGCGCCGAGGTCGAGAAGCTCAAGGGCTTCATCCGCCGTGGTGACATCTTCCAGGTGGTGCCGTCCCGCAGCTTCTCCCTCCCCTGCCCGGATCCCGTCGCCGCCTATCGCCGCCTCAAGCAGACCAACCCTAGCCCCTACATGTTCTACGTGCAGGACGAGGGCTTCACCCTGTTTGGCGCCTCCCCCGAGAGCGCGGTCAAGTTCTGCGCCAACAGCCGCCAGGTGGAGATGTACCCCATCGCCGGCACCCGCCGCCGTGGCCTCAACCCGGACGGCAGCATCAACCTGGATCTGGACGGCCGCATCGAGCTGGAGCTGCGCCAGGACGAGAAAGAGGTGGCCGAGCACCTGATGCTGGTGGATCTGGGTCGCAACGACATCGCCCGCATCTCCGCCCCCGGTACCCGCTACGTCAAGGATCTGCTCAAAGTGGATCGCTACAGCCACGTCATGCACCTGGTCTCCCGGGTGGTGGGCACCCTTCGCGCCGACCTTGACGCCCTGCACGCCTACCAGGCCTGCATGAACATGGGCACCCTGACCGGTGCCCCCAAGCTGCGCGCCAGCGAGCTTATCCGCATGGTGGAAGGCAAGCGTCGCGGCAGCTACGGCGGCGCCGTGGGTTACCTGAACGGCGCGGGGGAGATGGACACCTGCATCGTCATCCGCTCCGCCTTCGTGAAAGAGGGGGTAGCCCATGTCCAGGCCGGCGCCGGGGTGGTCTATGACTCCAAACCCCAGGCCGAGGCGGACGAGACCCGTGCCAAGGCGGCGGCCGTGCTGGCCGCCATCGCTGCCAGCCATGGCACCTCCCTGCAGGCCCTCAGCGCCCAGCAGGAACAACACAAGGACGTGAGCCATGACTAACATCTTCCTGCTCGACAACTTCGACTCGTTTACCTACAACCTCGTCGACCAGTTCCGCACCCTGGGCTACCCGGTGCGCATCTACCGCAACAGCCTGCAGGCGAGCCGCATCATGAGTGAGATCGACGCCTGCGAAGGGGACGCCGTCCTGGTGCTCTCCCCGGGGCCGGGCGCGCCCCATGAGGCGGGCTGCCTCATCGACCTCATCAAGCTGGCCCGGGGCCGGGTGCCCATCCTCGGCATCTGCCTCGGTCATCAGGCCCTGTGCGAAGCCTACGGCGGCACCGTCGGGGCGGCGGGGGAAATCGTCCACGGCAAGCGCTCCCTCATCGAGCACAACGGCCATGGCGCCTTCGCGGGGCTGCCGAGCCCCTTGCCGGTGGCCCGCTACCACTCCCTGGTGGCCACCTATGTGCCACAAGAGTTGCAGGTGATTGCCCACTATCAGGGCATGCCCATGGCCATCGAGCAGCGTGACGAGCGGGTGCTGGGCTTCCAGTTCCACCCGGAATCCATCATGACCAGCGAAGGGGCCCGCCTGCTCACCCAGGCCCTCGCCCATGTCACCCGTCCAGAAAGCCACGTGCGGTAAGGAAGAGACCATGCATCAACATCTCAACACCCTCTATCAGGGTCAGTCTCTCACCCGCGACGCCGCCCGCGACGCCTTCGGCCAGGTGGTTCGTGGTGAAGTGGATCCCATCGTGCTCGCGAGCCTTTTGACCGCTCTCAAGATCAAGGGGGAGACCCCGGAGGAGATCGCCGGCGCCGCCGAGGCGCTGTTGGCCGAAGCCCGCGACTTCCCGCGCCCGGACTATGCCTTCTGCGACATCGTCGGCACCGGAGGGGACGGCCTCAACACCATCAACGTCTCCACCACCTCGGCCCTGGTGGCCGCCGCCTGCGGCCTGAAAGTGGCCAAGCACGGCAACCGCTCGGTCTCGAGCAAGTCGGGGTCGAGCGATCTGCTCGATAAAATGGGCATCAAGCTCGACATGAGCCCGACCCAGGCCCGCCGCTGCCTGGACGAGCTCGGGGTCTGCTTCCTGTTCGCCCCCCAGTACCACGCCGGGGTGCGCCATGCCATGCCGGTGCGCCAGGCCCTCAAGACCCGCACCCTGTTCAACGTGCTGGGGCCGCTCATCAACCCCGCTCGTCCCAGCTTCCAGCTGATGGGGGTCTATGCCCCCGAGCTGGTGCGCCCCATCGCCGAAACCCTGCTGGCACTCGGCCTGAAAACCGGTATGGTGGTGCACGGCGCCGGTCTCGACGAGATTGCCATCCACGGCCCGACCCAGGTGGCGGAAATCCGTGACGGCGAAATTCGCGAGTACTTGCTCACCCCGGCGGACTTTGGCCTCGACACCTACCCGGTCAGCGCCATCCAGGGCGGTGAGCCCGAGGAGAACCGCGCCATCACCGCCGCCATCCTGGAAGGACGCGGCAGCCCGGCCCACAACGCCGCCATCGCCGCCAACGTGGCGCCGCTCCTGGTCATGGCGGGCGAGGCCCCGGACTTTAGGCAGGCCGCCGCCCGGGTGCTGGCGGTGCTGGCAAGCGGCCAGG
Organism: Aeromonas sp. Prich7-2; assembly: GCF_017939255.1. Classification (NCBI taxonomy): domain Bacteria; kingdom Pseudomonadati; phylum Pseudomonadota; class Gammaproteobacteria; order Aeromonadales; family Aeromonadaceae; genus Aeromonas; species Aeromonas sp. Prich7-2. The sequence continues at coordinate 7,409 of NZ_JAGKRI010000147.1, read as the reverse complement.
CCGCCCTCCTCGCCCGGGATCTCGCCACCCTGAGCCATCAGGAGGCATGATGTCAGCCACCACCGCAGCGTGCCCCAGGGGCACTCACCCAGAACGCCCGACGGGCAACAGCCAGCTTCGCAAGGATAACGAGATGTCAGATGTCATTGCTCCCCACGCCTTTCTGAACATGGCCTCCATCAGCCAGACCATTCTCGGCAAGATCGTGGCGGCCAAGCAGGAGTGGGTCGCCGCCCGCAAGGAGAGCCAGCCCCTGGCGAGCTTCCAGGACGCGCTCACCCCGAGCGATCGGGACTTCGAGGGGGATCTGCGCCAAGGCTCCACCCGCTTCATTCTGGAGTGCAAGAAGGCCTCCCCCTCCAAGGGCTTGATCCGCAACGACTTCAGCCCGGAGGCCATCGCCGACATCTATGGCCACTACGCCACCGCCATCTCGGTGCTGACGGACGAGAAGTTCTTCCAGGGGGATTTCGCCTTCCTGCCCCGGGTACGGGGCCGCGTCCAGCAGCCGGTGCTCTGCAAGGACTTCATGATTGACCCCTATCAGGTCTATCTGGCCCGCCACTATCAGGCGGACGCCATCCTCTTGATGCTCTCCGTGCTCACCGACGAGGGGTATCGCGCCCTGTTCAACGTGGCGAAAGAGTTGGGCCTCGGGGTGCTCACCGAGGTGAGCAACGAGGAGGAGCTGACCCGCGCCATCGACCTCGGCGCCCCGGTGATTGGCATCAACAACCGGGATCTGCGGGATTTGAGCGTCGATCTTGCCCGCACTCAGCAGTTGGCGGCCAGGATCCCGGGGGATCGGGTGGTGATCAGCGAATCCGGCATCAACCACCGCGCCCAGGTGGCGGCCCTGCGCCACCACGCCAAGGGCTTCCTGGTGGGCTCTTCCCTCATGGCGGAGCCGGATCTGGAAGCCGCGGTGCGCAAGCTCGTGCTCGGCCAGAACAAGGTGTGCGGTCTGACCCGTCCCGAGGACGCCGCCGCCGCCCATCAGGCGGGCGCCGTGTTCGGCGGCCTCATCTTTGTGGCCAAAAGCCCGCGCTACGTGGACATTCCCGCCGCCCGCGCCGTGATGGCGGGTGCGCCGCTCTCTTACGTCGGGGTGTTTCGCAATGCCCAGCCCGCCACCATCGCCAAGACGGTGGATGCGCTGGGGCTCGCCGCCGTGCAACTGCACGGGGATGAAGACGCCGCCTATATCGAGACCCTGCGCCCTCTGCTGCCGGCGGGCTGCCAGATCTGGAAGGCCGTCGGTGTCACAAGCGGCGAGCCCCTGCCCGCCCTCGACTACCCGGCGGATCGCCTGCTGCTTGATACCAAAGTTGGCAGCCAGAGCGGCGGCACCGGCCAGGCGTTCGACTGGACCCTGCTGGCCCACCTCGATAAAGCCAGGCTGATGCTGGCGGGGGGCCTCAACCCCGACAACGCCCTCGAGGCCGCCCGGGTGGGCTGTGTGGGCCTTGATTTCAACTCCGGGGTGGAGAGTGCCCCGGGCAGGAAGGATGCCCACAAGCTGGCGGCCGCCTTTGGGGCCCTGCGCCAACTGTGAGCACCCCCGTGACTCATTCAACGAATTAATGAACTGCGTTTGCCCATAAGCACAAGGAATAATGTATGACCCTGCTCAACCCGTTTTTTGGTGAATTTCGTCGATGACATGTATGTGCCCCAGCCATACGCCTCAGCCCGACAAGGCTCATACCTGATCTCAATTGCAGAATGTAAAGGAAGAAAACCATGACCCTGCTCAATCCGTTTTTTGGTGAATTTGGCGGCATGTATGTGCCCCAGATCCTCATCCCCGCCCTGCTCCAGCTGGAGAAGGCCTTCGTCGATGCCAAGGATGATCCGGCTTTCGTCGCCGAGTTTCAGGCGCTCCTGACCGAGTACGCCGGTCGCCCGACGCCGCTCACCCTCACCCGCAATCTGACCAAGGGCACCAAGACCCGCCTCTACCTCAAGCGTGAGGACCTGCTGCACGGCGGCGCCCACAAGACCAACCAGGTGCTGGGTCAGGCGCTGCTTGCCAAGCGCATGGGCAAGCACGAGATCATCGCCGAGACCGGCGCCGGTCAGCACGGTGTGGCGACGGCGCTGGCCTGCGCCCTGCTCGGTCTCAAGTGCCGGGTCTACATGGGGGCCAAGGATTGCGAGCGCCAGAAACCAAACGTGTTTCGCATGAAGCTGATGGGTGCCACCGTGATCCCGGTGCACTCCGGCTCCAGCACCCTCAAAGATGCCTGCAACGAGGCGCTGCGGGACTGGGCAGCCAACTATGAAACCGCCCACTACCTGCTCGGCACCGCCGCCGGCCCCCACCCCTTCCCCACTATCGTGCGGGAGTTCCAGAAGATGATCGGGGAAGAGGCCAAAGCCCAGTGCTTCGAAAAAGAAGAGCGCCTGCCGGATGCGGTGATCGCCTGCGTTGGCGGCGGGTCGAACGCCATCGGCATGTTTGCGGACTTTATCGATGAGCCTTCCGTGCGCCTTATCGGGGTCGAGCCCGGTGGTCACGGCATCGAGAGCGGCGAGCACGGCGCGCCGCTCGGTCACGGCAGCAAGGGGGTCTTCTTTGGCATGCACTCCTTCCTGATGCAGGACAACCAGGGCCAGATCCAGGAGTCCTACTCCGTCTCGGCGGGGCTGGACTTCCCCTCCGTCGGCCCCCAGCACGCCCACCTGGCCGCCATCGGCCGCGCCGAGTACCCCTCGGTGACTGACAAGGAGGCGCTGGACGCCTTCCAGGAGCTGGCCAAATCCGAAGGCATCATACCGGCGCTGGAGTCCTCCCACGCCCTGGCTCATGCCCTCAAGATGGCCCGCAGTGAACCGGAAAAAGAGCAGGTGCTCATCGTCAACCTCTCCGGCCGTGGCGACAAAGACATCTTCACCGTTGCCGACATCTTTGAAAAAGAAGGAACCTTGTCATGAACCGTTACGCACAACTCTTCTCCCGTCTGGACAAGGCCAATCAGGGCGCCTTCGTGCCCTTCGTGATGCTGGGTGACCCCACCCCCGAATTGTCCCTGGCCATCGTCGATGCCCTGGTCGAAGGGGGCGCCGACGCCCTCGAACTCGGCATTCCCTTCTCCGATCCGGTGGCAGACGGCCCCACCATTCAGGGCGCCGCCCTGCGTGCCTTTGCCAGCCACACCACCCCGGACGACTGCTTCGGCCTGCTCGCCCGCATCCGCGCCAAGTACCCGGAGCTCCCCATTGGCCTCCTGGTCTACGCGAACCTGGTCTATGTGCGCCACATCGACGGCTTCTACGAGAAGTGCCAGCAGGCAGGGGTGGACTCCGTGCTGGTGGCGGACGTGCCGGTGCAGATGTGCGAACCCTACAAGGCGGCCGCCGACAAGTTCGGCATCGACAGCATCTTTATCGCCCCGCCCAACGGCGATACCGAGACGCTCAAGGCTGTTGCCGAGCTCGGCTCCGGTTACACCTATCTGGTGAGCCGCGCCGGCGTGACCGGTGCCGAGACCAAGGCCGGCATGCCGGTGGAGGGGCTCATCAACACCCTGCGCGAGTTCAATGCCCCCCCCGCCCTGCTCGGCTTTGGCATCAGCGAACCAGCCCAGGTGCGTGAAGCGATCAAGGCTGGCGCCGCCGGTGCCATCTCCGGCTCCGCCGTGGTGAAGATCATCGAAACCCACCACCAGAACCCGGAACATATGCTCACTCGTCTGAAGGAGTTTGTGGAAGGGATGAAGGCGGCGACTAATCGATAAGGTTAGGAATAGGGTCAGCTGTCTGTGGACCTGATATGCCAATTCGCATAACCACGTAAAAGGGAGCCTGACAGGCTCCCTTTTCTATTTCCTTGTTCTGTCGCCAACGAGTGCTACTGCTCCTGGAGATTTGCAGCTACTTCAGGACTCAGTCTCTCCATGGCCCAACCATGTCCTCGGTAATAATCCAGCATGTACAGCAAGTCGCGAACGGCTTCGAGCATTTCGCGTACATCTTCGGTTGTTACTGTTTCTTCACGCCCGTGCACTAGCTTGTTCCGCAATTCGATACCCTTCTTGATCACGGAAATTACCTTTTTAGGTGGTCGACGAACTTCACCGTTAATCTGATTCCTTGCGGGCAGTTGCGCCATGTAGTTGCGCAACATCAGATCTAGTGGCGGAGACTGTAAGTTCTCGACAATCCAAGTCACTGACGGATTCAAGTCCGTCATAGTTGTCTTGAATCCGGTCTCTGCTGCGGCAATCCCCATTACAAGTGCACTTCGAGGATTGTCCCGTTGATTCTGCCATGCTTCACGAAAAAGATCGTGATACAACGGTTGCTTGGATTGAAACTGAATTAGGGTTTCGACATTCGCTCGACACTCCTCATCGAAATCGGCGTCCTGCACTTCTGGCATATGGAGAGTGAATACTCCGGCGATCATTTGACGGTAGAACCCATGCTCGTCGATAATCTTCTCGCCCTTGCTGTCATCGTGCCATCTCATAGATGACCATTCGCTCTGAAGTCCCAATGGTCCACCGACGATTCCCATGCGCCAACGAACCACATTGAATATTTCAGACGCCATGCGGTCCATACTCCCGTGCAACGCAACTATGAAATCGCGATAGTCGTCAGGCAAGTTTGTAAACCCGTTCTGATTCTCTCCTCCAAGACTCCAATCGATTTCTGCCTCTCCGGTAAACACGACGCGTACCGAATCCGGAATGTCATCCTTGCGATGAATTGTTTGTACAAGCACTTGCGGTTCTTCATCCTCGCTGAACACATGTATGTAACGCATGAACAGCGAAAACATCTGCTTGGGATCATCGAATTGGATTGCCCCAAATTCCTTTAGCGGCGGCTCAAATCTCCACGGATCTAATCGGTAATATGTTTGGAAAAACATTGCGCATCCCCATAAGCCGTTTTTTCACTGAAACCAAAACTATCACTCTGGTTCAGCGAAAGGAAATTTAGGCCATCGCTCGGTGAAGTGAAGTGCAATGCTGCTCTACAAGCGACATCCTCCCGGCCCCTCGGCCATCCCCCACCAACTTTTCCTCTCTAAAAAGTGAACCTCTCTACACTTTTATCTCGCAACCAGTACCAGGACCATAAAAAGTGCACTATCGTACACTTTTAATTGCTGTTTGCTCTTACCATGAGTTAAGGTGTAACAACCTACCTTTTTTTCGTGATCATGATGGCAGATGCATCGTTGCAAACCGGCCCGAAAGAACTGGATCCCGCCTCGCTGGGGCTGGCGATCCGCGAGAGACGCAAGGCCGCCAGGATGACCCAGGAGGTGACGGCCTCACTGTGCGGTATCTCCAAGAAGACCCTGATCAAGATTGAAAAAGGGGGGGATGTCTACCTCTCGACCCTGTTGCAGGTGATGAAGGCGCTGGGGCTGCGCTTGCAACTGGTGCAGGAAATGGGCTCACAGGTAGCGAGCGGCAACAGCCAACCCGAGGTCGGTGATGATGAGTGGTTCTGAGCACCATCGGCTGGAACTTCGGCTGGGTAACCAGCTGATCGGCCATCTCGAATATGACTCCAGCCGGGATGCGTTTCAGCTCGGCTATACACCTGAGTGGCAGGCGCGTGGCTTCCCGCTCTCCCCGCCGCTGGCGCTGGATGGTTCGGCCAGCAGCGCCCAGATCCGGGCGTATCTCGGCAACTTGCTGCCTGAAAATCGCGGGCTGGACCATCTGATTGAGGCGCTCTCCGTTTCGCGCAGCAATCTCTTTGCCCTGATCCACGGCATCGGCCGCGATGTCTCCGGAGCTGTCACCTTTACCCTGCCCACAGAGCCCGACGTCCCCACCCGGTTTCGCCCCATCACCCCAGAGGAATTGTTGCTGCGCCTCGAACAGCCCGAGATCTGGCCGCTGGAAGTCTGGGATGCTCGCCCCCGCCTCTCGGTTGCGGGTGTGCAGGCCAAGCTTAACCTGCTGCGACTCGAGGGAGCGTTGGGATTTGGCGAGGGCGAACTCTGTTCCACCCACCTCCTCAAGTTCGAGCACCATCCTCATCTGGTGATCAACGAATTTGTGACCATGCGGCTGGCCGCACTGCTGGGCATGCCGGTGGCACAGGTCGAACTGCACAGGGTCGGCAAAGGCGATAAGTCCCACAGAGGCTTGCTGGTGGAACGGTTCGATCGGCGCCTTGACGAGGATGGGGTGAGGGTACGCCGTCGTCACATGATCGATGCCTGCCAGGGGCTGGGGTTTCCCGTCGCCCGAAAATATGAACGCAACTTCGGTGACGGGAGGGATGTGGCCCATATTCGGGAAGGGGTGAGCCTGCCACGGCTGTTCAGTCTCAGCACCCTTTGCGTTAATCCGGCGCAGGCCAGACTGGACATGCTGCAATGGCTGCTCTTCAACCTCTGTGTCAACAATCACGATGCCCACGGCAAGAACTACAGCTTCTTCGTATCAAAAGCAGGGCTGATGCCCACCCCCTGGTACGATCTGGTCAATGTGGGGCTTTACCCCGAGTTCAACCAGCATCTGGCCATGGCCATAGGCGACGAGTTTGCTCCCGAGGCGGTCAACGCATGGCAGTTGCTGGAGATGGCCGAGGCATGCGAGCTGCCCAAACGCCTGTTGCAGCAGACCTTGCACAAGATGGCCAGCGACATACTGCATCAGCTTGATGCCGCCATCGCCCTGGTTGAGACAGACAATCCCGCCGAGCTGGCTTATCTGGCACGTTACAGAGACGACGTTGAGCACCGTTGCCACCATTTTCAGGCGCAGGCGACGCTGTTGCCCGAGCTGCAACTGTAGCCAGACCTAGTCCCCCCCCATGGGACGCAACCCAGCCTTGAGCCCATGACGGGCATTGCCTACAATGACCCACTTTTTATCACACTCAGGTCTATAAAATGAGCGACAACAAACCTGCACTGCCCGACCGTCTGGCGGCCAACCCGCGCAGCCCGCACCATGTGGCGGAGTGCTTCGAGCACGAGATCGGCATTCGCGTGAACGGCAAGGAGCGCACCAATGTCGAGGAGTACTGCATCAGCGAAGGTTGGGTGAAGATCCCCTCCCCCAAGGCCAAGGATCGCTACGGCAACCCCATGCTGATCACCGTCAAGGGCACCGTCGAGGCTTTCTACGCCTAAGCCGCCCTGACCGCGCGCCCCGTCGGGCCCGCCGCCATGCTGTTCAGAACACCGGCCTTGCGCCGGTGTTCTGCTGTTGAGGGCGGCCCAGGGTGACAGGCGCCTCTCTCTTTGTTCTCTGTTGCCTTCCTGTTTCTTCCTTTCCCTCCCTTTTTTTTGGTTCTTCGCGGGATCTTGGGGAAGTGGAAGTTGACAGACAGGGTGCTGGTAAACTGGCTGTCTCCAAACACACCACCACCATCACCCTGCTGTCGCCGTGCATCATATTGATATTGCCTCCTTCTGGCCAGGTTAT
>NZ_JAGKRI010000146.1:8040-44330 GCF_017939255.1 Aeromonas sp. Prich7-2 | reverse complement strand
GGCAGTGGATACTGAACATGCTGAAGCAAAACAAATCACGTAATCTAAGCATGGCCAACAAGCGCAGGCTCTGCTGTCTGAATGAACAATATTTGTTCGAATGTATGGGGTTGTTCAAAGTATAAACACTGATGCGTCAGCCCTGAACACCCAGCGGCCACATCAGGGCAGGATGATGGAGGGACAGACGCCTTACAGCATGTTCAAGAAGGGTCTGAAATTGATACCGAAGGAAGTGCGCACTAAAGTAGCGTAAACAAGACACCGGTTTGAGGCCGGTGTCAGGTGATAACTAGATCTGTACATTCTGTCCACTATTTCCCATGAAAATATTTTATGAATTGATCATCAACGCAGGCCAAAATGCTTGATTAATGCATATTGTACACGACTTGGACCTGTTTTTTACGCCATCCATAAGCTCTTTATTATAAGAGAAATCGTATATGAACTTAGGTTCATCATCATTAATCTTGATTCCTAAAAATCCATACCAAAGCAACAAACTAAAAATTCTTCTTGCCTTCCCATCATTATCCTCACTGCTTGAGATCATTATTATGACCTCGTCTTCGCTGAGTTCTGACTTACACCCGATGAATGAATAAAGAATATTCTCTGTATCTGCCGCTACGTCCCTTAGCTCATAGCCTATATCCCTGAGCAGGTCTGAAGAATATGCAGATAGACCTTTATCAATATCTGACTCACAAATGAGATCATGATTCAAATTAATAGCAAAGCTTTTGCAATGATTAATCAAATTAAGTAAAAAACGAGGTCTCATCAGAGATCTTTCAATCAAATACTGCGATGTTTCCTCACCTTTATAGTGACTAACAATAACTTTTAACCAAGCATCAGAAAACTTAGTGTTATTATCTAACCCATTTGCGACTATGCGCAATCTAACCATCTCCCTTAATAGATCAGGATCAGTCCAGTCTAGAAGGACACTAGCTTCTTTTCCCCTGTCCGCCGTTTCCTTAACCAACAATTCATAGACGTCATTCCTAAGGAATACTGCAGTTTTTACATCAAGATCTTTTTTACCAAAGACCCTCTCAATTTTTCTAGTCGCATCAATCAGGGCACGTATCATTAAAAGATCATTATGCTCTAAACCAGATGTGGGCCAGCCATTATCTATGTTATCAAACAATAACCATAACGTACCCTTGTTCTCCATATAAGACAGCAACTCTTGTCTTAATGATTTCACGTCATGTTTATAAAGAAGCTCAGTAACCTGTGAGGCAGATAGACTTACTTTTGTTTCACCCGAATGTAAAGACTCATATTCTGAGTAAATTTTTTCCATAAGCCCCGACATTCGCTCTGAAAAATCACCATCAGAATCATATTCCTCAACATTGTAAATTTGAGATAAACGTCTATATCCATCATACAAGGTGTGATCATGGATATGTCTTTTTTTGTCTTTTTCTAAAACCTTATAACAAATTTCCAGAAGTAAAACATACTCCCAAAAAGCTGTAATTGTGTGTAGATACGTCCCCTCCTCTAAGAAAGACAATATCCTTTCTTTAAACTTTATCAACTTATATCCGTCAGGTTTTAAATCCAAGACAATATTTAAACTTCGATTTCTTTCTCTTTCTATATCTCTAATCTGTAGAAATATTGCAGATTTCCCTGAGCCTTTCCTACCTATCACTAAGTGGGCTTCACCTCTTAACGCTTTTAAGTATTGATCTGTTTCTAAGTAATACGAATTTAAGTCTCGCATTTCATTTTCAGCAGATGATGAGCCTAAGTTCAACTTTTTCAAGAAAGAACGTTCTGGCTGAATATGTTCTTCTGTTTGTACTTGGAAAGCCCGTGCCACATTACTAGCAAACTCTGCTATAAAATCATTTATTTCGTCCGGATGATAAGTGACATTTACAAAGTCACGATAATCAAGTGGGACTGGATCATCACCGTTTTGTAAAATGCAAATTGCTTTCTGCATACCCTCTGCTAAACCAGCTATGAATGCTGCTCTCATATTGTGACTATCACTACCAGCAGATATCTTTGATAGTAACGGGACGATGACACCGTATGACGATCCGACTTGGTTTATTGCATCGTATGCTGAAAGTCTTGGTTGCTCATTAGGATCAAAGTTTCTAAAAATGTAGCCTGACTTCTTAATTCTGGAAACTATGCGCCCAGACCAATCTGTTTTAAAGGGTGTTTCTAGCAAATAAATTGGTGCTTTGCGATTATGCTTTTCTTGTATTTCCAGAGGTGCTTTTTTTGAAGCCTCAAGTATAAGTCGCTTTAACTCATATGAGTTTTGGTATTCACAAAAACCAAGTGTATCAAATATTCCGACTTCTTCTATTGTTACTCCCATAGCTTCAATGCTTTTATTTTTCGTCAGCAGCACTCTTTTCGCACTGCCTATTGCATAGCCTATCTCGTAAGTTACATTAAAATTTAGAGTTGTAATATCAGCAATAAGAAAGTCAGCCTCATCAATACCTCTCAAAACCTCTGTAGATATGAAATGACCAACAATGTCCAGTTGTTTCCAAGTCTTGACCTCTATCTTCGACTGAGAACGATTGTAGTCTTCAACTGCCTGATCTATACATTGCCCTATCTGAGCCGGTGTAGATGCATAAGCATAAAACCCAACAATGTCACCCATTCTGTATCTTCCTCTGATCTGTATTTTCTTATTGTTGGCTTACAATTAGCCCAAGCCTAATTGCTCAGACTTCCGATTGTGGAAAACACTAACTCATGATGCGTAAGAGTCCTACCTTATCACCTCATTGAGTTGATGAACATTTGCGAATATCACACTATGAGTAGTTGCTCAAACTTTCTTGATTACCGATGTTCAGGGGGCAAAGATGTTCAGGGTCTAACTGCGCAAACCATCCCTGCTGCGGAATAGAAAAACACCATAACCTATTGATATTTAATTAAAATAACGCAAGGTGGAATAACCCCATTGGGGATACACACATAATCTGTCTTTCTCCCTCCTCGCCGATGACAAAAAAACAAGCCTCCCAGCCACGGGCCGGGGGATACTTGTTTTGGGGGGGATGGTGGCTGAGAGGGACATCTGAAACAGACGAAGGATGGACTAACCTACTGAGCCGCTGACCAGTTTCGAGTTGGGTTAGTCCATGGCTCCTTGCCTTGCATGGAAAGGTAAACACAGCAGCAGCACTGCCAGTGCCGAACCGCCGCTGGTTCCTGTTCCTCTCCTGTCCAGTGAGACGGTTACGCAGCCACTGAGACGGTAAACACGCCCATCTGGTAGTAACTGACGAAGTTCGACTCCCACATCGTATAGAGCTCCCTAGCCGACTCTGGTCCCATTTGGCCGTAACGGAGCAGGTAGTATTCTTCGCTCAAAAAGTTGAAGTCTATCTCCTTGACCAGCTCGGCCATTTCCTCCGGCCCCTGATAGCTAAAGTCCGTCACGTAATCGAATTGCCACCGGTCTCTACGCTTTAGCAGCCGGATCTCTACTGGATGAAACCCGCCACGAACCGGGCCGTAATCCGAGTCTCGGAAGTTGAAGACCAGACTGGATTTTCCCTTCAGCACCATTCCAGATCTAACTAGTTCCTGATCCAGAATACTCATCAATGCCTGACTGACAGGCAGGGCAAAATCGCCCGCAAATGGGATCGTCATAATCACCTCAGATTGGTTGTTTGGGGGGGCTCACCCTTGGACAGGTGAGCGCTATGCAGGGGTTATTCGATGGTAGGGGCTACGGTGCAGAGCTCATCAGTTAGCGAACCCAAGCGCTCAAGGTAATCAGGCACCAGTTCGTGCAGCATCGGATTGCCGTCTGCCTTCTGGATCAACTTCAGCCCATCCGAACGCAGAATGGCTGATAAGAATCCGGCGTTATTGGCGCTGCCCCCATTAAACAGTCGCTTCATAATGCTGGATTTAAACGGCTTGTCTGCGGGCAAGGAGCGCAACACATCGTCAATGGCCGACAGCGCAATCCACTCCTTGCTATGCAGACCCCCACCCTGATTGCCTGTAATTTTCAGGAACAGCTCGCCACTCTCTTCATGACGCCCGATGGCATAGAAAATTAGCCCTTCTGATCGTGCACTGAGTTTCTCGGCGGTATGGTTGAGCAAGGTGTGTATGGGTGCAGGGCCGCCGGGCACGGAGTCTGCGGTGTCGCCGGGTCCCGGCCTGGCCTTGTCGGCGTCAGCCGCAAGGGCTGGCGAAAGAGGCTCGGCGCAGCCGCTTGCTCCGGATGTGAGAGGGCTCTCGTCGGCTGGCGTGGTGCTGGCAGGTTTAGGGGTCTCTTCAACGCGGTGTTTACGGGGTCTTGCCATGATAGTTTCCTTACAACGTCGTTAGATAACCGGAGATTGCGATCTCCAGATCATCGGTAGATGGGTCATAGATAAAGGGTCATAGAAAACGCGATAGCGTGACAGGACCGGCTCCATCACTGTCACAGTGATCTCATTCGGTCTTTCGCGGATTGACGGTGGTGTGACTTAACCGGCAGTGCGGCTAATGCCGAGGTGATGACCGATAAATCATCCAGATAACCGGCAAATGGAATGGGATCTGGTACCACGTCGAACGGATTTACCAGATAAGCCAGCGCACCGATGATGAGCGCATAGCACCAGACCGGCAGATCGCCATCCGTGAGCAGGACATACAAGAGCACGGCCTTTTCCAACAGCTCCTTAATCCCCTTGATCTCTTTTAACTTGCGCATGATGTCGCTATGGCTGGGATTACTCATGGTTCATCGCCTCCAGGGTGGTGTTCAGCGGTGCATCTGAGTGGATCAGCAGGTAAATCCCCGCCCCCTCATCGTTGAGGATGGCCAGCAGCAGACGCCAATCTTCGGATATGGAGAGTTCTTGCTCCGGGTAACGCAAACCGAACATCACCTGATTCTGGGTATGCTGCGGTAAAACCTGAAATTCGCTGACCGAATCCCCCTGCTCGATAATGACCAGACTGCACCCGGTCTCGACCCAGAATGCCCTCGCCTCCTCTACTGATGAAAAGGGCTCGATAATTTGCTCCATGACCGAGACATGGAGTGCCGGGTAGGCCGCGAGCAATGTCTCATCCGGCCATTCCATACAAGTTTTCATCGTGTTTTTCTCTCCAATAAAAAGGCCCTTAAGCTCAGATGAACTTAAGGGCCTGGGAACTGTGAAATGTGGACCAACAGCCTATGTAACAGCGCTGTCTGGTTATTAATATCTGTTTATAAACAATACCTTTTCGGTCACTCCGCCTGGATCATAGACGAGAGACCTTCGCTGATATTGCGACTGCGCTCAGAAGTCAGCTTTGCATACCGCTGGGAGGATTGAATGCTGGCGTGGGCCAGTTGTGCCTTGACGTCATACAGGCTGTATTGACCGGAAGAGACCAAGGCGCTGGCGACCGAATGGCGAGCCGTATGGAAGCAGACCTCATCAAGGTTTTCGATACCGGCTTTCTGCAACACCCTCTCATAGGCGCACCTTGGTTCACCGATGGGCTTGCCCTGACAGCGAATGTGCTGACTCGCGAACACATAGGGATTACCGGCTATTCTGGGGAGCTTCTCCAGAATATCGATAGCCAATGTGCTCAGGTAAATGATCCGGCTCTTGCCATTCTTGGTCAGGGGTACGAACAGCGTCTTATCCTCCCAGTTCACATGCTCCCATTTAGCGAGTAACACCTCTGATTTTCTTGCCCCCGTCAGATAGAGCATCGCGATGAAGCTGCCTGCAGCTTGATTACGATCCTGCAATGCCACCTCAATGACCCGTTTCATCTCTTCAATCGATAGGAAACGCGTCCTGGCATTGTCCTCCTTCAACAGCTTGATCTTGGCCGCCTCGTTGGTGTCCAGAATGCCCCAGCGCACCGCATAGCTGCCCATGGTCTTTAACTGGGCCAGCACACGGTTGGCGGTACTCGGTGCGTAGGCCGTCTGCTGAGGGTTGTTGGGGTGAACCATCTCCGATTGCAACTGCAGGACATCCATCGCCTTGAGCTGTCGGTAACGCATGGCCCCAAAGCGTGGTTCGATGTTGTGTTTAAACCGCTGAATGTCGCTGTTGATCGATCGTTTGCCGATGGTCTTGAGGTGCGGCAAAAAGGTCTGCCAGAAGAACTCCGAAAGGGTGGGCTCAGTTTTGTAGCTATCCCGCTCTGCTACCGGGTCGATACCGTCTGCCAACATCGCCTTGTACTTGCGGGCAATGGTCCTGGCTTGGCTCACATCGATATCGCCGAATCGCCCCAGGGCGATGCTGCGCTTCTTACCCTGGAGGGTATAGCGCAGTAGGAAACGCTTACTGCCCTGGCTTTTTCCTGACAAGAGTTTTAAGCCAATGACCTCTGTATCTGAGAACTCCAGTTCAGTAGCGCCAGCCTCTCGTTGTTGTGCGGGCAAAGCCTTGATGGCTGCATTGGTAAAGCGAAATTTGGTCTGCATAGATACCTCCGATGATGGGTTAGATCATGGGATTAATATCTGTTTCAAAGAGGATTCAATGCGGGTTTGGGAGGGGTGAAGACGAAAGGGTAACGGTGAGCGGCACTTGCTTCAGCACCAGAAACAGACCCCGGAAAAGTCCGGAGCAGTAGCCTACCAAACGTCCTTGGCTATGTTGGAAGACTGAGCAGGTTGTTCGCAACGAATTGCAGGAAGTAGTAAGTCGCTTAGACAAGAAATGGACAAGAAAGGAAAAGTGAGAGAGGGGAAACGCTGGGGAGCAGAAACAAAAACGACGCAATGAAGCGTCGTATCTGTTTAATCTATAAGGCTTTTTTCTTCAATTTTAATGGTGCCCGAGGCCGGAATCGAACCGGCACGACGCGAACGTCGAGGGATTTTAAATCCCTTGTGTCTACCGATTTCACCACTCGGGCACCGCAATCGGTATCAAGCTCGCGTGGCGGGCTTGTCAATATGGAGGCACGTTCCGGAGTCGAACCGGACTAAACGGATTTGCAATCCGCTGCATAACCGCTTTGCTAACGCGCCATGCAAAAGAGAGAAACTCTCTATTGTCTGAATTTGGAGCGGGAAACGAGACTCGAACTCGCGACCCCGACCTTGGCAAGGTCGTGCTCTACCAACTGAGCTATTCCCGCATCGGTCTGGCTGACTGCCTGACTGTGAGAACGCATTCTAGCGATGTTCCCCGCCCAGTCAACCAAAAACATTTAATACGCTGATCGTTCGGGTGTTTTTTACCCTTTTCCCACACTTTTGCAGCTCATGGCCGTTTCTCGGCGCCAGTGGCAGAGAAACGGCCATCTTCCCGTTTGGACTAGAACCGGGAGTGGTAGCTGAGATCGCCCCAGGCAGCCTTCATGTACTGGAACATGGACCAGAAGGTGAGCACGGTGGCCACGTAGAGCAGCACATAGGCGAGCCACACCATCCAGATGTCGTACTGCCAGATGAGACCGGTGAGCGACACCATCTGGATCATGGTCTTCCATTTGCCAATCCAGCTGACCGCCACCGAGGAGCGCTTGCCAAGCTCGGCCATCCATTCACGCAGGGCGGAGATGATGATCTCCCGGCCAATCATGGTCATGGCGGGGATGGTGACCCAGACGGTGTTGTAGTGCTCGACGATGACCACCAGGGCCGCCGCCACCATGATCTTGTCGGCCACCGGATCGAGGAAGGCGCCAAAGGCGGTGGACTGGTTCAGCTTGCGGGCAAGATAGCCGTCAAACCAGTCGGTTGCGGCCGCCAGGATAAAGACGATGGCCGCCGCCATGTAGGACCACTGATAGGGAAGGTAGAACAGGATGACGAAGACGGGGATGAGCAAAATCCGAAAGAACGTCAGCAGGTTAGGAATATTTGTCATTATTTTCAGCCACTTCTTGTATGCCGCTACATGGTAGCCCCAAGCCGATCGCGGATGCAACCGAACTGGCGCCCGCCTTGGTCCATTAATCCATCAATAACCTCAGGATGCCGGTCATTATGGCATTTGGGAGCCCCCTGCGTCACGGCTCTTGTGCGCAGGCGGCACGCCCTGATGCCCCCTGGCGTGACCTCCTTCACACCAAAGGCAGCGCTAGAGCGAGTGCAGGGCGTCGTGAATGGACTGGGCCAGCTCCTGGCTGATGCCGGGCACCTTGGCGAGCTCGTCCACCCCGGCTTTTTTCACCTCCTGCAAACCCCCCAGGTATTTGAGCAGCGCCTGCCGCCGTTTCGGCCCCACCCCGGGAATCTCTTCCAGGGTACTGGTAGTGCGGGCCTTTGCCCGCCTGGCCCGGTGGCCCGTGATGGCAAAGCGGTGGGATTCGTCGCGAATGTGCTGGATGAGGTGCAAGGCGGGCATATCTGCCGGCAGGTGCAGCTCTTCGTGGCTGTCCCCCAGGATCAGGGTCTCCAGCCCCGCCTTGCGCGTCACCCCCTTGGCGATGCCCACCAACAGCGGATATTTGCCGCCGAGAAACTCCAGCTGGCGCGCCAGGATCTCCTCCGCGCGGCGCAACTGGCCGAGACCGCCGTCGATGAACAGCACATCCGGCACCTTGTCCGGCTCCTGCTGCTTGCCAAAGCGACGCTCCAGCGCCTGCTCCATGGCGGCATAGTCATCCCCGCCGGTGATACCGTCGATGTTGAAGCGGCGGTATTCCGAGGAGAGCGGCCCCTCCCGGTTGAACACCACGCAGGAGGCCACAGTGCGCTCCCCCATGGTGTGGGAGATATCGAAGCACTCCATGCGGGCGATGGGGCTTTCGAGCTCCAGCAGCTCCTCCAGCTGATCGTAACGGGCGGTGATGGTGCTCTTGTGGGCGAGGCGCGAGCGCAGCGCAGTCTGGGCGTTGATGGAGGCAAGCTTGATGAAGCGGGCCCGTTCGCTGCGCGTCCGGCTCACCACCCGCACCTTGTAGCCGGCGGTCTGGCTCAGGGTGTCGGCGATGACGCTCTCATCCTCCAGCGCCACGTCCAGCAGTACCTCGCTCGGGATCTGCCGTCCCCCCTGCCCCGACAGATAGAACTGCAGCAGGAAGGATTGCACCACCTCGTCAAGCTGGGTATCGGCCGGCACTTTCGGGAAGTAGCTGCGCGATCCCAGCACCTTGCCCTGGCGGATGAAGAGCACGTGGATGCAGGCGGTCCCCTGCTCGAAGGCCACCCCCACCACGTCGAGCTCGTCCAGCACGTTGCCGCTCACAGACTGCTGCTCGGTGACCCGGCGCAGGGCCTGGATCTGATCCCGGTAGCGGGCCGCCTCCTCGAAGCGCAGATCGCCGCTGGCGGACTCCATCTTGCCCACCAGTTCGCCGATCACCTGCTGGTTCTTGCCCGCGAGGAACAGCTTGGCCAGCGCCACCTGCTGGGCATACTCGGCCTCGCTCACCAGCCCCGCCACGCAGGGGCCGGCGCAGCGCTTGAGCTGGTAGAGCAGGCAGGGGCGGGTACGGTTGGCATAGACCGCATCCTCGCACTGGCGCACCGGGAAGATCTTCTGCATCAGGTGCAGGCTCTCGCGTACCGCGCCGCCGGAGGGGTAAGGGCCGAAATACTCCCCCTTCACCTTGCGGACGCCGCGATGGACGCCGATGCGCGGGTGCCGATGGTCGGTGATGATGATCCAGGGGTAGGACTTGTCATCCCGCAGCAGCACGTTGTAGCGGGGCTGGTACTGCTTGATGAGGTTGTGCTCGAGGATCAGCGCCTCGGTCTCGGTGTGCGTGACCGTTACCTGCACATCGGCAATCTGGCGCACCAGGGTGCGGGTCTTGATGCTGTCGACGTTGGCCCGAAAGTAGGAGGCGAGCCGTTTCTTGAGATCCTTGGCCTTGCCCACGTAGATGACGGTGCCGCCGCTGTCGTACATGCGGTAGACACCGCTCTGGTGGGTGACGGCGCTCAGAAACGCCTTGCTGTCAAAATGGGGCTCGGGAGAGAGGGTCATCGGCAACTCGACTCAACGGATGAATGCAAAAAGACGGGGAGAGCATACTGCCCACAGCCTGCAAAAAGCAAAAGGCGGCCGGTGCCGCCTTTGGTGTCCACACGCCCCCGTTACAGGGTATCGGCATCCAGCATGCCATAACGAATGGCCAGATGGGTCAGCTCCACGTCACCGTTGATCCCCAGCTTGCTGAACAGGCGGTAGCGGTAGCTGTTGACCGTCTTCGGGCTCAGGTTGAGCTGCTCGGAGATGTCGGTCACCTTCTGCCCCTTGGTGATCATCATCATGATCTGCAGCTCCCGCTCGGAGAGGGACTTGAAGGGGTTCTCGTCGGCGGAGGCGAACTGGCTCAGGGCCATCTGCTGGGCGATCTCCGGGGAGATGTAACGCTGACCGGAGTGGACCAGGCGAATGGCGTGGATCATCTCGTCCGGCGCGGCCCCCTTGGTGAGGTACCCGGCGGCGCCCGCCTGCATCACCTTGGTGGGGAACGGATTTTCTGAATGAATGGTCAGCACTATGATGCGTACATCGGGGCGGATCCGCAGGATCTTGCGGGTCGCTTCCAGACCGCCGATGCCCGGCATGTTCATGTCCATCAGGATCACATCGGGGTGATGTTGCCGACAGAAGGCCACCGCGGTTTCCCCGCTCTGCGCCTCGCCCACCACCTTGATCCCGCGGACGTCTTCCAAAATGCGTCTTATCCCTGTACGCACCAACTCATGATCATCGACCAGGAATACATTAATCACCCAAACACCCCGTTTTTTATCTCGTTATATGCCAGTTAGGGTTAACACGGCGTCTTGCATCATAACCAAACTCGATGATTTGGCAAACCATGGGCGGGAAAAGTTTGAAATTGCTCGTAAAATCCGTTTTAAATCAAATTATTATACAAAGAATCAATTAAAAAACGGCGCCCTGGGGCGCCGTATTGCATCAAAGCCGTTCCGCCAGCCTCAACCGGCCAGCAGTGCTCGCACCTTGTCGAGATCGGCCTGGGTGTCCACCCCCACCGGCGGGGCTTGCAGCGCCTGGGCCACGTGGATCTTCTCCCCGTACCAGAGCACCCGCAGCTGCTCCAGGGCTTCGACCTGCTCGAGCACGCTCGGTGCCCAGTCCACGTAACGCTGGATGAAGCCGGCGCGATAGGCGTAGATGCCGATGTGGCGTTGGTAGTGATCGCCAATCTGCTCGCGGCTCCCCGCAACGCGATCGCTGGCCGCAAAGCGGTCCCGATCCCAGGGGATGCTGGCGCGACTGAAATAGAGGGCATACCCCTCCCGGTCGGTCACCACCTTGACGGCATTGGGATTGAACGCCTCTTCGGCATCCCTGATCGGCACCGACAGCGTCGCCATGGGCGCGCTGGCCGCGGCCAGGTTGTCCGCCACCTGGCGGATAATGACGGGGGGAATGAGGGGCTCGTCCCCCTGCACGTTGACGATGATGGTATCGGCGGCAAAGCCGTAGTGACGGCACACCTCGGCCAGACGCTCGGTGCCGGACTGGTGATCCGGTGAGGTCATGCACACCTCGAACCCGGCAGCGGCGGCAAAGGGGGCCAGGACCTGCTGCACCCGCTCGTCATCGGTGGCGACGATCACCCGATCGGCACCCGATTGCAGGGCCTTCTCCACCACGTGCTGCACCATGGGCTTGCCGTGAATGTCGGCCAGCGGCTTGCCCGGCAGCCGGGTGGAGGCGTAACGGGCAGGAATGACGACGACGAAACTCATGGCTTCAGCTCTTCCAGCGCCAGGTGACGGGCCCGGTTCTCCAGCAGCACCGGGATCCCCTCCTCCAGGGGATAGGCCAGTCTGTCGAAACGGCAGATGAGCTCCTGAGGGCCCTCGGCGTGCGCTTGATAGTGCAGTTTCCCCTTGCAGACCGGGCAGGCGATGATGTCGAGCAATTTAATATCCAGTGCCACAACGAAACTCCTTTAACGATTTCCCACAGGCGATCTTGCCTGGCATGTCAATGTGCAGGGCCAGCCCCCGAGTCCGGGCGCTGGCCGTCTGTTCCAATCCGGTGGCACCCCGTCAGGGCGCCTGGTGCCCGTTCCCTCTTCCGGGCTGCGGGCCCAGGGTGCGCAGCAGCGCCTCCCCCAGGGCATCGGGCAGCTCGGCGCTGACCGGCAGATACCACCAGTTGTCCGGGGCGAAGGGGCGGCACTTGACCGCATCCTTCTCGGTCATCAGCAAGGGGCGCTGGCCGAAGCGGGCCAGCAGCTCGGCGGCGTCGAACGCCTGGTGATCCCCGTAGCCGACACTCTGCACCAGCTCGTAACCAAGGGCGGTCAGGGTGGCGAAGAAACGGGGGGGATGGCCGATGCCTGCCAGGGCATCCACCGGCCCCGAGAGGGGGGCCGTGAGAGGCGCATCATCGCACACCCGGCGCAGGGTATCCGGCACCAGGCGCATGGCGTATTCGCCACGGGCGGGTTCGCCGCCGTTGCAGATGATGGCGTCCACCCGCTTGAGGCGGGTCGTGGGCTCGCGCAGCGGCCCCATGGGCAGCAGACAGCCATTGCCAAAGCGGCGCGCACCGTCCACCACCACCAGTTCGATGTCACGGGCCAGGGCATAGTGCTGCAGGCCGTCGTCGGTGACGATGATGTCCACCTCACCGCTTTGCTCCAGCAACCGCACAGCATCGGCCCGTCTGGGGGCCACCGCCACGGGGCAGCCGCAGCGTCTGGCGATGAGCACGGGCTCATCCCCGGCCTCGGCCGGGGTACTGCTCTCATCCAGTCGATAGGGGTAATGGGGCGCCTTGCCGCCATAGCCGCGGCTCACCACGCCCGGGCGCCAGCCCCGGGCCTGGAGTTGTTCCACCAGCCAGACCACCACCGGGGTCTTGCCGTTGCCCCCCACCGAGAGATTGCCCACCACCACCACCGGCAGGGTGGCCCGATAGGCGCTGAACCAGCCCCGGCGATACCCCAGACGGCGGACGCCGCTGATGAGGGCAAACAGCAGGGCGAAGGGGGCCAGCCCCCAGCGCCAGAGGCTGTTCCCGTACCAGAGTCTGGCCAGCATCAGCCCTTGTTACCCGTGGCTGTATTACCAAACTGAATGGCCCGCAGCTGGGCATAAGTACCATGCATGTCCATCAGGGTTTGGTGGTTGCCGCGCTCGACGATGTGTCCTTCGTCGATCACCAGGATCTCGTCCGCCTTCTCGATGGTGGAGAGGCGGTGGGCGATCACGAGGGAAGTGCGCGCCTTGCACAGCTCGTCGATGGCCGCCTGGATGTGGCGCTCGGACTCGGTGTCCAGGGCCGAGGTGGCTTCGTCCAGCAGCAGCACCGGGGAGTCCCGCAGCAGGGCGCGGGCGATGGCGATGCGCTGGCGCTGGCCGCCGGAGAGGGAGGCGCCGTTCTCGCCGATGACGGTGTCATAGCCTTCCGGCATCTTGCTGACGAAGTCGTCCGCATGGGCGATGCGGGCCGCCTGCTTGATCTCGTCGCGGCTGTACTTCTCTTCCGCCGCGTAGGCGATGTTGTTGGCCACGGAGTCGTTGAACAGATGCACGTGCTGGGAGACCAGGGCGTACTGCTTGCGCAGCTCGCTCAGGCGGTATTCGCGGATGTTGACGCCATCCAGCAGAATTTCCCCCTCTTCGATGTCATAGAAGCGGGTCAGGAGGCTCGCGATGGTGCTCTTGCCGGAACCGGAACGCCCCACCAGGGCCACCGATTTGCCTGCCTCCACCTTGAAGCTGATGTTGCGCAGCGCTGGTGTCTCCTTGGTCGGGTAGGTGAAGGTGACGTTGCGAAACTCGATTTCACCTCGGGCACGTTCCAGGGTGCGGGTGCCGGTGTCCTGCTCCGGGGTGGAGTCCAGCAGACCGAACAGGCTCTGGCAGGCGGTGATGCCGCGCTGGAACTGGTTGTTCACGTCGGTCAGGCTTTTCAGCGGCTTGAGCAGCATCATCATGGAGGTGACCATGACGGTGAAGGTGCCCGCAGTCAGGGTCGCCTTGACGCTGTCGATGGTGGCGACGTAGAGGAAGACCGCAAGAGCCACGGAGGCCACCATCTGGACGATGGGGCTGCCGATGGCGTCGGCGGCGACCATCTTCATGGTCTGCTGGCGCATCCGGTTGCTCACCTGGTAGAAGCGCTTGTCCTCCACCTCCTGACCCCCGAACATCAGCACCTCTTTGTGCCCCTTGAGCATCTGCTCGGTGGAGGTGGTGATGTCACCCACCGCCTGCTGGATGTGGCGGCTTATCTTGCGAAAACGTCGGCTGATGATGCTGATGAGGATCCCGACCAGGGGCCCCACCACCAGGAAGATCACCGACAACTGCCAGGAGTGCCAGAACATCAGGCCCAGCAGGCCGATGACAGTGGCCCCTTCCCGCACCAGGGAGACCAGGGTCGAGCTCGCGGCGGACGACACCTGACCGGCGTCATAGGTCACCTTGGAGAGCAGGTTGCCGGTGTTCTGGCGGTCGAAGAAGCTCATGGGCATGGCCATCAGGTGGCTGAACACCTGCTGCTGCAGGCGCATCACCACGTGGTTGCCGACCCAGGCCATGCAGTAGTTGGAGAGGAAGGCGGCGCAGCCGCGCAGAGCCACGATGCCGAGGACGAAGAAGGGCATCCACTTGAGCACGCTGCTGTCGTTGCCGTTGAGCCCCTGATCGATAAGCGGTTTGATGGAGTAGACGAAGGTGGTATCCACGGCCGCGTAACCCAGCATGCCAATGATGCCGCCCACCAGACCCAGCTTGCGATCCCGGACATAACCGAGCAGGCGCTTGAAGACGGTCCAGCTCTCTTGTGAGGTTTCTTGTTGCATGAATAGCCGTTAATAAGGGAAATGACGGGCTATTCTAGCCAAACCTTGGAGCTACACCAAGCGCCGCTGGCGCGATGGCTACAACCCGGGTCACAAATGAAGGCCGCCCCTTGCCGGGCTGGCTCACCGGATCCTCACTCCCTTCCCCATACCTGCGGCTGCCACCAGGGGCCGCCACGCCTGTACCAGGGCCCCTGCTCCCGCTCGGCCCGGATCCTGAGCCCCGCGTCCCCCGGCTCGATCAGGATGGCGCCCGCCTCCCCCGTGACCCACTGCCGCGCCCCCTGGTATCGCGCCACCACCTCGGGGCGGGGAAAGCCCCACTGGTTCATGAAGCCTGCGCTGTGCACCACGAAGGCAGGTTTCACCGCCGCCACGAAGGGGGCCGTGGAGGAGGTGCGACTGCCATGATGCGGGCTCACCAGCAGGGTGCTGGCCAGCCCCGCGCCCTCCCCCTCCTCCAGCGCCTGCGCCAGCAGGCGGCGCTCCGCCTGCTGCTCGATGTCGCCGCTCAGCAGCAGCCGATGGCGCCCGTCGTCCAGCTGCACCACGCAACTGTCGTTGTTGCGCCCTGCCCCGGCTGCCAGGGGCCAGAGCACCCGCACATCCAGCCCCTGCCAGTGCCACTGCTGACCTCGGCGGCAGGCCTGG
Organism: Aeromonas sp. Prich7-2; assembly: GCF_017939255.1. Taxonomy (NCBI): domain Bacteria; kingdom Pseudomonadati; phylum Pseudomonadota; class Gammaproteobacteria; order Aeromonadales; family Aeromonadaceae; genus Aeromonas; species Aeromonas sp. Prich7-2. Next base: position 28,931 of record NZ_JAGKRI010000146.1, on the reverse strand, counting down.
GTAGCCGGTGTAAAGGGGAAGGAGGAGAGCTCCCGGCGTACCGCCATGCTCTGCAGCAGAGCCTGCCGGTTGCCCGCGTGATCCCTGTCTCTGTGGCTGATGATCAGGGTGTCGATCACCCGGATGCCAAGCCGGTTGAGCAGGGGCAGGATGGCCGCATCCGCCATGTTGTAGCCCCCGGGGTAGCGATCCCCGGTATCAAACAGGATGGCCCGCTCCCCCCGGGTGACGAGCACCGAGAGCCCCTGCCCCACGTCCAGCACCCTCACCTGCCAGGAAGCGGGAGCAGGCCAGAGGGCGAGCAGCATGGCCGCCGCCACTGGCCCCCCCAGGGCGCGCCCTCCCGGCAGGTGCCATCCCGTCCACAGCAGGATCAGCAGGGCGCTGGCGGGCATCAGCCAACCGGGCACCGGCCACCAGAGCTGCAGGCGATCCGCCAGCTGCGTGAGCCCCCACAGCACCCACTCCAGGCCGAAGGCGGAGACCCAGAGCAGGCCGTGGGCCAGCAACGTGGAGAGGGGCGCCACCAGCACGCCGATGAGCGCCAGGGGAATGATGACAAGGCAGAACAGCGGCAGTGCCAGCAGATTGAGCAGAAACGCCAGGGGCGCCATCCCCTCGAACAGCAGCAGTTGCAGGGGCAGCAATCCGAGCAGCAGCAGAAGTTGCAGCCGCACCAGGCCGGGGCGATCGTGCAACAGGCTCGCCAGCAACAGCAGGGCCACCGCCAGAAAAGAGAGCCAGAACCCCGCCGAATAGAGGGCGAAAGGGTCCCACAATGTCAGCACCACAAAGGCCCACAGCCAGATCCGGTGGCTCGGCCAGTCCCGCTTTAGCCAGCGCAGCAGGCTCCACACCAGCACCATGATGAGGGCACGCTCGGTGGCCACCGCAAACCCCGCCAGCCAGCTGTAGGTGGCCGCGAACAGGAGTGACACGCAGATAGCCCCGCGCAGCCCGAACAGCCGCCCGAGCCACCAGCCGAGCACCGCTACCAGAGCAATATGCTGGCCCGAGATGGCGATGATGTGGGTCAGGCCGCTGCCGCGAAAGAGTTCCCACTGGGCATCCGTGATCCCTCCCTGTTCCCCGAAGGTGAGGGCCGCCAGCAGGGGGGCCTGCGCCATCCCCTCCCAGGCGCGACTCGCCGCCGCCAGCCAGCGATCGCGCACACCTGGGGGCACGGCATCCAGGGCGATGACCCGGCGCAGGTTGCCGGTGGCGGTGATCCCCTTGCCAAGGAGCAGGCGCCGCCCATCCATCCCCGCTTCGTTGGCCAGGCCATGGGCCGGCTTGAGAGAGGTCACCAGGGTGACGCGGCTGCCGGCAGGCAACGGCGGCAACACCTGATAGGCATTGACCCGCACCAGGGGTGGCACGATGAGGGGGCGATCGTCCAGGGTGTCGAGGCGCAGCAGCAGGCGCGCAAATTTATCCCCCTCTTTCTCTCCCGAAGACTCCGTACTTTGCACGTGTGCGGTTATGATGTGGCTCGTTTTTTTGCCAAGCTGATCCAGCCAGGCAAGCCGGTAGTGCAAATTCACCTGCATCCAGAGGATGCCGAGCAGCAGAAACAGCAGCCGCCAGCAACGACCACCGGCGAGGGGGAGCGCGAGCAGCAGCATCAGGCCACCCCATTCCCATGAAGGCAGCCATGGCCAAAGCAGTGAGGAGCTTGCCCCCAGGGCAAACGACAACAGACGCAGATCCATGGAGCAAGTATTTAGCAAGGTTCAGAACATGCCCAAACGAATCATACAGCGCTGGCTACCCGACCCGGCGACCCTCAAGGAACACAAACACTTGCGACTCTTTGGCAAGCTGCTGCTGGATGCCAATCTCTGGCATCTCAACCGGCGCTCCGCCGCCGGTGCCTGTGCGGTCGGCCTCTTCATGGCCTGGGTGCCCCTCCCCTGCCAGATGCTGCTGGCCGCTGGCGGCGCCATCGCCTGCCGGGTCAACCTGCCCCTCTCGGTGGCCCTGGTCTGGCTCTCCAACCCCCTGACCATGCCACCGCTTTTTTATGGCGCCTATCTGGTGGGCTGCCAGTTGCTGGGGCAACCCTCCCAGCACATCGAGATCACCTTCACCTGGGCCTGGCTGGTGTCGGTGTTCGAGACGGTGGCCCCGCCGCTCTTGCTGGGCTCCCTGGTGCTTGCTCTGCTGAGCGCCCTCGTCGGCTATCTCCTGGTTCGCGCGGGCTGGCGCCTGAGCACGGTGCGCCAGTGGCAAAAACGCAAGGTGGCTCGCCCATGCTGAATCGCTGGTTGGCCCGCTTCAAGATTGACCCCGATACCCTGCGCCAACAGAAGTGGTTCGCCCTCTTTGGCGAGCGACTGCTGACCCCCGCCCTCTGGCAAGGGGGAACGCGGGCCCTCTGTGGCGCCGTGGCGGCCGGGCTGTTCGCCAGCTGGATCCCCATGCCCATGCACTCCCTGGTGGCCGTCGCCCTGGTGCTGGCGTTCAGCTTCAACCTGCCGCTGGCCCTCTTGGCGGTCTGGTTCAACAACCCGCTGACGCTCCCCTTCATGTACCTCTACGCCTATCGTACCGGTTGCCTGGTGCTGAACGAGACGCCAGCCCCCTTCCATCTCACCTGGTCCCAGCACTGGCTGGAGCAGGAGGCAGCCACCCTGGTGCCCCCCTTCCTGCTCGGCAGCCTGCTGCTGGCGGTGCTGAGCGCCGCCGTCGGCGCCTTGCTCACCCTGCTGCTGTTACAACTGGGCAAGCTGACCCGCCCCCGCTAGGTTGCCAGCACGCCGTCCTTGTCTCGGGTGGCGTGCCTTGCCATCGTCTGCCTCTGCCACCACACTCCTTGTAACCCGTTGTTTTTCGACCCCCATTCGAAACAAGGAGCCCACCATGGCCGAACCGCTCACGCTGGCCCATGCCAATGGCCACCCCCTCTCCCTGCTCCCCGCCATGGCCAATCGCCACGGCCTCATCACCGGGGCCACCGGCACCGGCAAGACAGTCACCCTGCAGGTGCTGGCGGAGGGGTTTTCCCGCCTCGGCGTGCCGGTCTTTCTGGCCGACGTGAAGGGGGATCTGAGCGGCCTGGGCGCCGCCGGCACCCCCTCTGCCAAGCTGGATGCCCGTCTGGCCCAGCTCGGCCTTCAGGCACCCGACTTTGCCGCCAGCCCCACCCTGTTCTGGGATCTCTTCGCCGAAGAGGGCCACCCGGTGCGGGCCACCGTCTCCGACATGGGGCCTCTGCTGCTTGCACGCCTGCTCGGCCTCAACGACACCCAAAGCGGGGTGCTGGAGCTGGTGTTCAAGGTGGCGGACGACGAGGGGTTGCTGCTGCTCGATCTGAAAGACCTGCGGGCCATGGTGCAGTTTGCGGGGGAGCACGCCAAGACCCTCACCACCCGCTACGGCAATGTGTCGACCGCCTCCATCGGCGCCATCCTGCGCAACCTCCTCACCCTGGAGAGCGCGGGCGGCGATCACTTCTTCGGCGAGCCCATGCTGGACATCCAGGATCTGATGCAGACTGACGAGGCGGGCCACGGCCATATCAATGTGCTGGCCGCCGGCAAGCTCACCCAGTCCAGCCGCCTCTATGCCTGCTTCCTGCTCTGGCTGCTCTCCGAGCTGTTCGAACAGTTGCCCGAGATTGGGGATCCGGAAAAGCCCGTGCTGGTGTTCTTCTTCGACGAGGCCCACCTGCTGTTCAAGGATGCACCCAGGGCACTGCTGGAGAAAATTGAGCTGGTGGCGCGCCTCATCCGCTCCAAGGGGGTGGGCGTCTATTTCGTGACCCAGAGCCCGGCCGACATCCCCGACAGCGTGCTGGGGCAGCTTGGCAACCGGGTGCAGCACGCCCTGCGCGCCTTCACCCCGAGCGATCAGAAGGCGGTGCGCATCGCCGCCAACACCCTGCGGGCCAACCCGGCCTTCGACGCCGCCGGAGCCATCACTGAACTGGGGGTCGGGGAGGCGCTCATCTCCCTGCTCGACGAGAAGGGGAGGCCCAGCGTGGTGGAGCGCGCCTTCATCGCGCCCCCGGCCAGCCGCATCGGCCCTCTGAGCGCGGCCGAGCGCCAGGCGCTTATTCAGGGCTCATTGCTCTACGGCAGATACGACACCCAGGAGGACAGGGAGTCCGCGTTCGAGCGGCTTCAGGAAGCATCGCCCGCCGCCGGCGACGAGACTGCTTCCCCACAGACCGACCAGGGCGGCGGTCTGCTGGATGCCTTGAATGGCATCCTGTTCGGTCGCACCGGCCCCCGTGGTGGCCAGCATGACGGGGTGGTGCAGACCGCCGCCAAGAGCGTGGCCCGCACCCTCGGCAACGAGGTGGGACGCCAGCTGATGCGCGGGGTGCTCGGCTCCCTGCTGGGAAGCAGCAAGCGGCGCCGCTGATGCCGGAAAATGAAAAAGCCCGCCGATACGGCGCAATGCTGTTCAGATAAGCACTTTTTTGACTGATTATTCATAAATTGGATTTGAGTTGAGGGGGCAAGGCTGTGTCCAGTCGATCTTCCTCCAGCCTTTATCCAGCGGGGCTTGCAATAGAAAGAGGGAGGCATCATGCCTCCCTCGATTTTTTGTCCTGATACTACGTGGACTGGAACTCAAATTCTCTTAAGTGAACAGCATTGCGCCGATACGGCGGGCTTTTTATGGCTGAAGCAAGGCGCTGGGCGCAGATGCTTCTCTCTTACAACACCTTGGCGATGGCGTCGCAGAGGGGATCAATGTTGGCGCGGGTGATGCCTGCCACGCTGATCCGGCCGGAGCCGACGATGTAGATGGCGAATTCGCTCTTGAGGCGCTCCACCTGATCCTTGGAGAGACCGGAGAAGGAGAACATGCCGTTCTGTTCGCGGATGAAACTGAAATCCTGGTTCACCCCCCGCTCGGCCAGCTTCTCCACCAGCAACTCGCGCATCTCGCGAATGCGCACCCGCATGGCGGCCACTTCTTCCACCCACTCCGCATAGAGGGCCGGGTCGCTCACCACGGTGGTGACAACGGCGGCGCCGTGTGACGGCGGGTTGGAGTAGTTGGCACGAATGACGGTCTTCACCTGGGTGAAGGCGACGTCGGCCACCGCCTTGGTCGCGCAGACCAGGGTGAAGGCGCCGACCCGCTCGTTGTAGAGGCCGAAGTTCTTGGAGAAGGAGCTCGCCACCAGCAGCTCGTCGTGGCACTCGGCGAAGATGCGAAGGCCTTCGGCATCCTCTTCGATACCCCGGGCAAAGCCCTGATAGGCGAAGTCAAAGAGCGGCAGCCAGCCGGCGGCAGCACTCTGCCTGGCCAGGGCACGCCACTGCTCGGTGGTGGGGTCGATACCGGTCGGGTTGTGGCAGCAGCCGTGCAGCAGCACCAGATCCCCCGCCTGCGCGTCAGACAGGGAGGCCTGCATGGCGGCGAAGTCGAGCCCCTTGGTGGCGGCGTCGTAGTACTTGTACCACTTGACGGTCAAACCGGCCGCCTGGAACACGCTGACGTGGTTCGCCCAGGTGGGATCGGAGATCCAGATGGTCTTGGCGAGATTGTTGCGTACCACGAACTCGGCGGCGATGCGCAGGGCACCGGTACCGCCCGGCGCCTGCGCCGTCTTGGCGCGGCCGCTGGTCACCAGGGCGGCATCACGGCCGAACAGCAGTTGCTGCACGATGCGGCCGTATTCGATATTGCCTTCGATACCGAGGTAGTTCTTGGTCTTCTCGTCGGTCAAGAGCTTCTGCTCGGCTTGCTTGACACAGTGAAGGATAGGAGTGGCACCGGTCTCATCCTTGTAGATACCGACCCCCAGATTGATCTTGTGGCTGCGAGTGTCGGCACGGAAGGCTTCGGTCAGGCCCAGGATCGGATCCGCTGGGGCGGCAACAACCTTTTCAAACATGGTATTCCCTGTAGTCCGTTGAGTTCGTTGGCTGGCAAAGTAGGTTGGCAAACAAAAGCGCCCGTCCAGGGAGCGCTTCGTCAGCTCTTTATACCACTGCCTTCCATAGGGGAAAACCGCTTTCTCTGCGCCGCCTCAACCAATCCCGTGCCAATCCGGTGCCAGGGCACACACCTCGACCGACAGACCCCGATTCGACTCCACCAGATCATTGCACTGTGCCAGCAGCGCACGGGGGATACGGCTCGGCTCCCAGGGCCGACCATCCCCCAGGGGAGCCCCGTAGGCCGCCTTGATGGGCACCAGATCCCGGGGCAGCCACCAGCTCGCCGGTCTCCCCAACCGCTGGGCCAATGCCAGTACTCTGTCGACCCCGGCCGGATCCAGGGCTGTGAGGTGGCTCCAGAGGGTCTGGGGTGGCAAGGCGGCGATCAGGGGCTCCAGCGTGCCGGGATCCTCGGCGGGATACCAGACCAGCAGGGCGTCGGCGGGCAGTGGCAACTCGGCGAAGGCGCCGACGGCATCGGTCGTGATCACCCGCTGTATCTCCCCCTCTCCCCAGAGGATCTTGCCAATCTGCGCCAGGGTGCGGGCTGGCAGCGCCACCTCCCCCAGGGTCTGGAGCCAGGGGGCGACATCCAGCAGGGTGCCGCCGCTGAGAAACAGGCTGAACGGCCGTGCGGCCCGCAGACGAAGGGGCAGATCACTGCAAAGCCGGATCCCCTTGTCTTCGAAATCGATCTGCTCGATGGGGCTGAAATGGCCCTCCCCCTTGCGATACAGGGCCGCCAGCACCCGCTCGTTGACCCTCTCCCCCAGTTGCCAGCCGTGGGATTGCAGCCACTCCTCGGGTTCCGGCGGGGCACTGGCCATCTTCGCCAGCATCAGCTCCCGGGTCAAATAGCGGTGCCCGGCAGGGGTGAGCTCATAGTGATGATTGCCAAGGGCCAGCAGCAACTGGTTGTCCCGAAGCATGCCGATGAGCGGCTGCCATTGACGACCGCGAACAGCCTGGGGGCCGCCTCTCAGCAACTGCTGTGCCAGCGCGCGCCACTCGGGGTGGGTGAAATCGATCAAAGGCATCCTTCCCTGTCGGCCAATCTGCTTCAACAAATTGAATAATCTAGCGATTTACCAGAGGAGAACCAAGGGTGCAAAGAAGACAACGTGATATGGCGCAGGGCCAGAGGACGAAAAGTGGTGAAGGGGCCAAAAAACAGAACGGCCAAGCAAGCTTGGCCGTTCATCAACTAAATCAGCGCAGAGGCTAGATTAGAAGTTGTATTGCAGGGCAACAGTGAACTCGTCGTCCTTGTCGTTGATACCCTGGATTTTGTACTCGGTGTACGCCTTGAACTTGGAAGTGAAGTTGTACTGCACGCCCAGCAGGGTTTCGTCGACGATGTCTTCGTAAGAAGAACCGGCGGAGTTGGACAGTACCTTGCCTTCGGCGAAGTTGTAACCGGCCAGGAAGGTCCAGGCGTCAACGTTGTAGGAAGCAGCCAGCTCGTAGCCACGGCCCTTGTCCTTGTTGTTGCCTTGGGTGGTGTTGTCGTAGCTCAGGTCACCCTGGGTGTACATACCGGCGAAGTAGAAACCGTTGATGGCGTAGTGTGCGCCCAGGGCCCACTCTTTCTTGTCGCCAGAAGCGGTGCTGACGGTGCTTTCCAGGTCGGAGTAAGCGTAACCGGCGTTCAGGCCCAGACCGAAGTCGAAGTCATAGCCAGCAGCAGCGGCGTAGCCGTAGTTGCGTTTGACTTTCGGACCGTAGACGTCGGTTTCCTTGATGCCTTGACCGATGTCAGTAACCTTGACGGCTACGTCATCGTTGGTCTGGTAGGACACTTTGCCCTTGAAGCCACCGAAGGTGTTGGAGTAGATGATCTGGCCTTCTTGACGACCGTCGTAGAAGTTACCTACGTCACCCCATTCGTTGAAGATATCGGTCGGCTCCAGCACGTCGTAGAACGCGGTGTCGGTCTGGCCGAAGATGATCTTGCCGTACTGGGTACCGTCCAGGCCGACATAGATGTGACGGGAGTTGAACTTGTTGTCAGAGTTTTCGGCGGATACTTGCCACTCGGTCTTGGCGATACCGGACCAGGTGTTGTTCAGGCCGACTTTGCCGGACCAGCCCAGACGGGAGGAACCAACCAGTTCAGCGTCGGTATCGTCGTGTTCACCGTAGTAGTTGGCTTGAACACGGCCGTAAATGTCAAAGGAGGTGCCGTCTTTGTCGTAAACGACAGCAGCGTTGGCTGCGGATGCGAACAGAGCCGGGATAGCAATAGCCAGAATTGTCTTTTTCATAGTTTCCAATGCCTACTGTAATTAAACACTAAGTCCTTGTTATTCCCTGTGTTAGCGATGTTCTTTGCATCACTATGGCGCCGAGACTATCACCGGGTTTTCGAATCCGCAATGAAAAAACTTGGAACTTTTTATGAAAACCATAGTCACAGGGAAAAATTTGTGAGCTGAATCTCACAATGTTTGCCCCATCAGGGAAAACGTTTACAGCGATACTCTCTGCCTGAATCCCTCTTTTTTGGTGGTTTATTGCAACCCCCTGTTCCCTCATAACATATTTGCAAAGCCGGGGCTGACCCGACTGCTTCTCCCCTGCCTCGACCCGGGCCGCCTGTTGCGGGTATCCTGTTGCCATCCACACCGACACGGCCACACCTTCTTTATGCTATCGACTCGCCTCAAAGCCACCATCCGCAGTACCTATCGCCAGATAGCCGATGGTTTACCCGGTTTTGTGCCGCGCAAGGAGCAGAATTTCCTGGTTGCCGAAATCGCCAAGACCCTGACGGGAGAATATGACAGGAGTCGCCGCATCCTGGTGGCCGAGGCTGGCACCGGCATCGGCAAGTCCCTCTCCTATGCCCAGGGGGCCATACCAGTGGCACGGCTGACCCAGAAGAAGCTGGTGATCTCCACCGCCACCGTGGCCCTGCAGGAGCAGCTCATCCACAAGGATCTTCCCTTTTATCACCGTCACAGCGAGCTGCCGTTTCGTTTCATGCTGGTCAAGGGGCGCCAGCGCTACTGCTGCGAGCACCTGCTGGAGCAGGCGGCAAACGGCAGCGAGATGGCCAATTTCGAACTCGACTTCGGCGCATTGAGCAAACACAAGCCATCGGATGCTGACAAGGCGTGCTACCAGGGGCTGTGGCAGGCCTACACCGAAGGCAAGTGGGACGGGGATCGGGACAACTGGCCCAAACCCATTCCAGACCCTTGCTGGGATCGCATCGCCGCCGACCGCCACACCTGCAACAAGGCCCTGAGCCACCATCAGCACTGCCCCTTCCACCGCGCCCGCAACGACATGGACGCGGCAGACGTGCTGGTGGTCAACCACGCCCTGCTGCTCTCCGACCTCACCATGGGTGGCGGCATCATATTGCCGTCGCCGGACGAGTGCATCTATGTGCTGGACGAAGCCCATCACCTGCCCACCATCGCCCGGGATCACGGCGCCGCCAGCGCCAGCATCAAGGGATCCCGCCGCTGGCTGGAAAAGCTGGTGCAAAGCGCGGGCAAGCTGGCAAGGACGCTGGGCAAGGAGAGCCTGCTCGATCCCCAGCTCAAACTGCAGGATGCCCTGGCCTCTCTCCAGCCGGATCTCAAGGCCCTCGAGCAGTGGCTCACCAGCAATGATCACCTCTTTGGCGGCGAGCCCCATCACAGATTCGCCGATGGGGTGCTGCCGGATCCCCTGCCCATGCTGGCGGAAAACCTCAAGGAGGCGAGCAAGAAGGCACTGAGGGCGCTGGACAGAATGCAGGGGGCCATCGGCGAGGCGCTAAAGGATGGCGAGATTCGTCGCAAGGAGGCCGAGCCTCTGCTGGCGGAGAGTGGTTTTCACCTGCAGCGGCTCGAGAGCTTCTGCGCCCTCTGGGAGATGCTGAGCCGCCATGTTCCCACCGGCAAGACCCCCCTCGCCCGCTGGATGGCCAGAAGCGAAGACGGAGACATCTGGCTGCACGCCTCCCCCATCGAGGTGGGGTATCTGCTGGAGGAGTGGCTCTGGTCCCGCTGTCTCGGGGCCGTGCTGGTGTCGGCGACCCTCACCGCCCTCTCCTCCTTCAGTTATTTTCGCCACCAGGTAGGGCTCAAGGAGCATGACGGTACCCGCTATCTGCGGCTGCGCTCCCCCTTCGACTACCACAAGGCCGAACTCTATCTGCCCAAGATGGCCCATGAGCCCAGTGCCCCCGCCTTCACCCAGGAGTTGATCGATACCCTGCCCCGCCTGCTGGCAGGCAAGGAGGCCAGCCTGGTGCTCTTCTCCTCCTATCGCCAGATGAACGAGGTGGCGGTGGGGCTGCGAGCCAAGGGGATGTCGCTCCTGGTACAGGGGGAAGCGTCCCGCAGCGCCCTGCTCCTCTTGCACAAACAGAAGTGCGACGGCGGCCAGGCCAGCATCCTCTTTGGCACCGGCAGCTTCTCGGAAGGGCTGGATCTGCCTGGCCACTACCTCACCAACCTGGTGATCACCAAGCTCCCCTTCGCGGTGCCCAACTCCCCCGTGGAAGAGGCGACCGCCGAGTGGATAGAGCAGCGCGGCGGCAACCCCTTCCTGCAACTGACGGTGCCGGAGGCGTCGCGCAAGCTCATCCAGGCCTGTGGCCGCCTCATCCGAAAAGAGGCGGATCGGGGGCGGGTCACCATCCTGGACCGGCGCCTGCTGACCAAGCGCTACGGCAAGGGGCTGCTGGACGCCCTCCCCCCCTTCACCCGACGCATCGAGTGACACGGCTGACGCCCGCCATGCGATCCCCTGTCTCTCATGTCAGGAGGGGGCAGGAAGATAGAAGAGCACGCTGCCCGCAGGACTCGGGGCAGCGGGATCCACACCCCGCACACCGGAAGGCGCCATAAACGGCTATTGCCGCTGTGGGGCAAACCTGTAAAAATGACCCCCTATTTTTCAGTGGGCAATTGCCTGACTGTTCAAGGAGATGAAATGAAACTGACTGTTCTGGTACCGGCCCTGGCTGGTCTGTTGTGGGCAGGTAGCGCCCTGGCCGCTAGCCAACTGGAAATTACGAATCCCTATGTCATCCAGCTGCTCGATGGCGAACCCGTCAACCCCCAGCTGCTCGACAAAGCCACCGTCTTCTCCCTGGAGCCCGGCAGGCACCAGGTCGTGGTCGCCTTCGAGGGCAACTACTCCAGCCGCAGTGAAACCAAGCTGGTCACCGCCGAGCCCCTGGTGATCAACTTCACCGCCGCCGACAACCAGCAACTCTTCCTCGACTTCAAGAAGCCCCGCAAGGAAGAAGAAGCCAAGCGTTTCGTCAAGGAACAGAACGTCGTTCTGAAAGACAAATCCACCGGCCAGGTTCTGAAATCCGAGCAGTTCGTCATGCCGACCGTGGGTGGCTTCCAGCTGACCCGTGACTATCAGCAGGAGCTGCTGAAGATGGGCAAGGCCTTCAACCAGCCCATGACCGTTTCCGTCTCCACCGCCGCCGTGATGGCTGCCGCCAGCGCACCGGTGGAAGTGGCCCCGAGCAAGGCCATGAGCAACCCGGAAGCCCTGACCCAGCTGCAGAGCTGGTACAACAAGGCCGATGCGGAGACCCGCAAAGCCTTCCAGATCTGGGTGATCCAGCAGCAGTAAGGCGCATCGCACGCCTGCATCGAGGGGAGCCTGGCTCCCCTTTTTCATACCCGTTCATGGCCGATGCTTCATGTCACTGCGCATCTTCTATCACCCCCACCACTCCGCCCTGACGCTGCCCGAGCGTCACCGCTTCCCCCTGGCCAAGTACCAGGCGCTGTTTGAACGCCTCGTCGCCCTCGACTATCCGCTGGCACAGGCCGCCCCTGCCAGCCGTGAGCAGATAGAGAAGGTGCACGATGCGGCCTATGTACAGGCCGCCCTCGCCGGCACCCTCGATGAAGGGGCCATTCGCCGGCTCGGCTTTCCCTGGTCTCCCCTGCTGATTGAACGTACCCTGCACTCGGTCGGCGCCACCCTGGCCGCCAGCCGCCACGCCCTCGAGCAGGGCTGCGGCCTGCAGGTTTCCGGCGGCTATCATCACGCCCACCGGGACTTTGGCAGCGGCTTCTGCCTCTTCAACGATCTGGTGATCGCGGCGCGAACCTGCCTGGACGAGGGACTCTGCGAGCGGGTGCTGATCGTGGATCTCGATGTCCATCAGGGAGATGGCAGCGCCGCCCTGTGCACGGACAGCCGCGACATCATCACCCTCTCCCTGCACGGGGAACACAACTTCCCCCGCCACAAGCCGGCCTCCCATCTGGACTTTCCCCTGCCAAGCGGCATGGAGGACGACGCCTATCTCGAGACCCTGGACCAGGCCCTCGCCCTGGCTCATCGCCTCTACGCCCCTGACTTCATCCTCTATCAGGCCGGGGTGGATGTGCACCGGGACGACGAGCTGGGCTACCTATCCCTGAGCGACTCCGGCGTGCGCCAGCGCGATGCCATGGTCTTTGACTCTGCGCTTCGCCACGGGCTGCCCATCACCGCCGTACCGGGAGGGGGTTACCGGCGAGACTGGCAGCAGTTGATCCCGCTGCACCTCTCGCTCTTTGAAGTAGCAAGGCACCGGTTTGGTTGAGCGGCACCACCCGGCCCATGACGAAAAAGAGGCGACCCTTGGGTCGCCTCTTCTATATCCGTGCACAGGGATGATGACGCCGTCTGCCCTCAGGCATGGGCCATCGGCGTCGGGTGCTCGCCCATCTTGCGCAGCAGCATCAGCAGATAGACCAGGGAGACCCCGGCAATCACCATGAACAGCAGATGATCCGAGTAGTGCTGCATCAGGAGCGCCGTCAGGGTCGGCCCGAGCAGGCTGCCGATGGTGTAGCTCAACAGCAGCGCCTGGTTCATGGCCACCAGTTGATGCTGCTCCACCTTCTCGCAGGCCCAGGCCATGGCCACCGGATAGAGCGTGAAGCCCGCGGCCCCCAGAATGAACAGCGTCGGTCCCATGGCCGCGTTGCCGAGCATCGCCATGGCCCCCAGGATCACCACCAGCACCTGTACCCGCAACACCGGCAGGCGCCCGAAACGATCAGCCAGACGCCCCACCGGCCATTGCCCCAGGATGCCGGCGCTCACCATCACCGCCATCCAGTAGCCGATGGCCCCGTCGCTCACCCCCTGGTGGTTCAGATAGAGCGGCATCAGACCATAAAGCACCCCCAGCACGATGCCGGAGAGGATGCAGCCGTTCACCCCCAGACGCGCCTGACGCAGGCGCAGCATCGGCCAGACCGGAGTCCTGGCCTGGTGGTTGCCTGACGGACTGGCGATGCGGGTGAACAAGAGCGGCAGCATGGCCGCCAACACCAGGGCGGTCACCCAGGGCAGCACCGCCATCAGCGACGTCGGCACCTTGCTCACCAGCAGTTGCCCAAGCACAGTGCCCACGTAATAGACCATCATGTAGGCGGCCAGCAGGCGACCCCGATTGCGGGCGTTGCCGCTGCACATCAGCGCGCTCTCCACCACCACCCAGATCATGGCGCAGCCGACCCCGGCGATGAATCGCCAGGCGAGCCAGCTCCAGAACGCCACGGTAATGCCGAGCCCGACGCAGCCTGCGGCAAAGAGCGCACTGGCCAGGTAGTAACTGCGATTGAAGCCGCAGCGGGCGATGAGTCTGCCCGCCAGCAGGGTTCCCAGCAGGTTGCCGGTGAAATAGGAGGAGCCGACCATGCCGACCTGCCAGGTGGGCAGATGCTCATGGGCGAGCCAGAGCGGCACCAGGGTATTCAATACCGCGATGGCCAGGGTCAGCAACAGCAGGCCACAGAGCAGGAGCAGCACCGGGCGGGAGTATGTGGTCATGGATAGAACCGTGGGGAGAGGCAAAATGCGAGCGCATCATGCCACCGCCTGTGCCTTTGTCAATCGGCACTGAGGCCGGGTCGCAAGGTTTTTCTGCCCACCGTGATGGCAACGCGGCACGGCCCTCCCCTGACGGGAGCCTCATCCCCTTGATTGGCCGGCACCTTGGTCATGATAAGGGGAACCGGGCGGTTGAATATCGACTCTGTGCCTCCCTCACGCCAGAGCACCATGACCAGAAGAGGCGGCCCAGGGCCGCCTCTTCTTTCTATCAAGCACAACCTATCGTGCACAACGCCGGTCAGCGCTGGCGCTTCTTGGCGTACTTGCGACGAGCCCGGGCCTGGCGCTCCTCTTCCCGCTCCGCCTTCTCCCTGGCTTTCTGCTCAGCCTCGGCCTGGGCTTCCACTATCTCGACGCTCACCATCTCTGGCGTCTCCAGGGAGATACGCCCCAGCATGCCGGACCGGAATTCATTGACCAGGATTTCCGAGGCCTTGTGCAGATCCGCAAGCCCCCCCTTGCGCATGAAGCCGCGCTGACGGGCAATGAGATCCAGCAGCTCGATCTCGGTCTCCGGCAGCTCGCTCAGCTGGTAGCGTGCCTTGATGCGCTCCGGATAGGCCTTGATGAAGTAGTCGGCGGCAAACATGGCGATGTCGGCGTAATCGAAGACGGTATCCTTGATGGCCGCCGTGATCGCCAGTCGATAACCGCAGGAGGGCGGGTTGAGCTTGGGCCACAGGAAGCCAGGGGTGTCCGTCAGGATGACGTGGTTGTCGAGCTTGATCCGCTGCTGGGACTTGGTCACCCCCGCCTCGTTGCCGGTCTTGGCGATGATGCGCCCCGCCAGGGTGTTGATCAGGGTGGACTTGCCCACGTTGGGGATGCCCATGATCATGGCGCGCACCCCGCGCAGCTCGAAGTTGCGCTCCGGCAGCATCTCGTGGCACAGGGTCAGCAGTTGCTTGATCTTCTCCGGCTCCTGCTGGGTCAGGGGCAGAGCCTTGATCCCCTTCTCCTGCTCCATGTGGGCCACCCACAGCGCGGTGATCTCGGGGTCGGCAAGGTCTGCCTTGTTGAGCACCTTGATCACCGGCGTCTCCCCGCGCAGCTCCGGCACCAGGGGGTTCTCGCTGGAGAAGGGGATGCGGGCGTCGAGCATCTCGATGATGACATCGACCTGGGGCATGACCTCTGCAATCTCTTTGCGGGCCTTGTGCATGTGGCCGGGGAACCAGTTGATGGACATATCCGTTACTCTCTCATTGGCATGCGGTCCCCTCTCGGGGCTGCGGGCGCTCGGGGTTGCGGGTGCGTGGTGATGCGCCAGACCGCTGGCACTCATCGCAAGGGGGCGCATTTTACCTGCTGCGGCCCCGATTTGACAGGCTATTCTGGCCGGGTGTTGTCACCCGGGTGGCCGGATGCCCGCCACGCCACCGGGAGGTGAGTGGCAGAACACAATCAACATAACCCATTGATATAAGATAACATTTACAAGGCACTTTCACCGCATTGTCATCTCTCTTCACTAAAAGTGTCATCTGTCCCCTCTAGGCTGCGCTCAGGTTTCACAAGGAGCGAACCCCAATGAGAAAGATGGCAGGACTTGCAGTGATGATAGGCGCCGCCCTGACCGCCGGCTGCAACTCCAACAACGACAGCAACACCCCGGAACCCAGCGCCAAGAACGTGATCTTCTTCCTCGGCGACGGCATGGGTCTCAACACCCTGACCGCCTCCCGGATCTATGGCGTTGGTGAAGAGGGCAGCCTCACCATCGACACCCTGCCGGAAACGGCCTTCATCAAGACCTTCTCCCACGATGCTCAGGTGACCGACTCGGCCCCCTCCATGGCGGCCTACATGACCGGGGTCAAGAGCAACAACGGCGTCATCAGCATGGACAGCGACGCCACCCAGGAGAGCGATTGCAGCCAGAGCGGCGGCAAAGCGGTGACCACCCTGCTGGAGCTGGCCAAGGCCGATGGCCGTGGCACCGGCGTGGTCACCACCACCCGGGTCACCCACGCCACCCCGGCCGCCACCTATGCCCATATCTGCAACCGGGACCTGGAGGCTGATATCGCCGTCCAGATGGTGCCGGGGGGCAGCGGTTACAACAGCGCCCTGAAGGAGGGGCTGGATGTGGTGCTCGGGGGCGGCAGCAGCTTCTTCCTGCCCAGTGCCGACAAGGGCAAGCGGACCGATGGCCGCAACCTCATCGACGAGATGAAGGCGAAGGGCTATCAGTTTGCCGCCACCCTGGACGAGCTGAACCAGGCCGATGCGAGCAAGCCGCTGCTGGGCCTGTTTGGCTCAAGCCACATGAAATATGACCTGGACCGGCCCGCCAGCGAGCCGTCACTGGCCCAGATGACCCTGGCTGCCATCAAGCAGCTCAAGGGCAAAGAGAAGGGCTACTTCCTAATGGTGGAAGGGGGGCGTATCGACCACGCCCTGCACGACACCAACGCCAAGCGCGCCCTGCAGGATACCCTCGCCTTCGACAACGCCATCCTGGCCGCCATCAATGAAGTGAAGAAAACCGATCCCGAGCTGAAAAACACCCTGATCGTGGTCACCGCCGACCATGACCACACGCTTGTGCTCAACGGGTACGCCAAGCGCACCGGCAAGACCACGGCAGGCAATGCGGGCGTGCTCGGGCTGGTGAAGAACTACGAGACCGGCGAGCCGAGCAAGGATAGCGATGGCATGCCCTACACCATCATCGGCTTTGGCAACGGCTACAACCGGGTGGACGGCCCGCGCAGCAGCGTGGCGGCCCTCGACGACGCCACCACCTCCGCCGACGACTATCACCAGGAGGTAGTGGTCAAGGTGGGCGAGATAGGCAACGAAACCCACGGCGGTACCGATGTCTTCCTCGGCGCCATCGGCCAGGGGGCGGAGCGCTTCCACGGCTCTCTCGACAACACCGCCGTGTTCGGCAAGATCAAGGCTGCGGCCAAGCTGTAAGGGATTATCAGGATGAACATCACCATGAAAAAGACGCTGGTCTGCACCGCCCTGCTCGGCACGCTTGGCGGCCTCTCCAAGGCGCACGCCGCCGATGCCAAGAACGTCATCCTCTTTATCGGTGACGGCATGGGCCCCACCGTGCTCACCGCCACCCGCCTGTTCAAGGTGGGGGAAGAGGGGGATCTCGAGATGATGAAACTGCCCCAGAGCGCGCGCATCAAGACCTTCTCCCACGATGCCCAGACCACGGACTCCGCCCCCTCCATGGCGGCCTACACCACCGGCGTCAAGATGAACAACGAGGTGATCGCCATGAGCAGCGACACCAGGGCAGTGGCACCGTCCAAGGATGCCAACGGCAACAAGGGCATCAACAACTGCACCAGCGACAACGGGAGCCCGGTGCCCACCATTCTCGAGCTGGCCAAGGCGGCGGGCAAGTCGGTGGGGGCCGTCACGACCACTGAGCTCACCCATGCCACCCCGGCGGCGACCTATTCCCATATCTGCCACCGGGATGCGGCCTACGCCATCGCCGAGCAGGCGGTACCAGGCGGAGCCGGCTTCAACCAGGCGCTGGGGGATGGGGTCGATGTGCTGATGGGGGGCGGCGCCAACCACTGGACGCCCTACAGCGCCAGCAACAAGGGCGGCCGGGCCGACGGCCGGGATCTCACCGCCGAGCTGACCGCCCGGGGCTACCGCTATGTCACCACCAAGGATGAGCTCTCTGCCGTCAACTCGGGCAAGGTGCTGGGGCTGTTCAGCACCAAGTCCCACCTCGACTACGAACTGGACCGCGTCGCCAAGGGGGCGGCCAGTACCCAGCCGTCCCTCTCCGAGATGACCGCCAAGGCGATCGATCTGCTCAGCCAGAACAGCCAGGGCTACTTCCTGATGGTGGAGGGGGGGCGTATCGACCACGCCCTGCATGCCACCAACGCCAAGCGATCGCTGACCGATGCGGTGGCGCTGGACGAGGCGGTCAAGACGGCCCTCGGCAAAGTGGATTTGAGCGATACCCTGATCGTGGTTACCGCCGACCACGACCACACCATGACCATCAACGGCTATTCCGCCAAGGGCAACAAGGTGCTGGATCTGGTCAAGAACGCCGATGGCTCGACCCAGAACGACGCGGACGGCAAGCCGTTCACTACTCTGGTATTCGGCAACGGCCCCAACCGCCAGGACCAGCGCCCCACCCTTACCAGCGATGAGGTGATGGCGGATGACTACCTGCAGGAGACCGGAGTCAAGCTCGGCTCCGAGACTCACGGCGGCGGCGATGTGATGCTGTTCGCGGGCGGCGCAGGCAGCAGCCAGTTCAAGGGCACCCTCGACAACACCCGGGTGTTCGGCAAGCTCAGGGAGGCCCTCGGCCTGTGATAAAGGGGCCCGGCACCGCGCCGGGCCCGTTTTCCGTCGAGCGAGAGACGATGATGAAATATCTGCTTTCTTTATGGCTGCTGGGCAGCGCCCTCTCCTTCCCCCTCCTGGCCGACGAGGTGCCCGATCTGGCCGCCCGCATCCGCTACGTGGACAGGGCTACCGGCAGCGACGGCATCACCCGGGAGAGCCAGTGGCAGGAGAAGTGGCTGCGGGTCGGTGACCAGGTGTGGAGCCAGCGGCTCATTCCCGTTCCCCTGGCCCGTGCCTATCACGCCACCCACGATGCCCGCCCCGGCCACAAGCACTTCACTCACCAGATGGCGGCGCGCTGGGTCACCCGCAGCGAGGGAGACGCACTCCAGTTGCGCTACGCCGATGCCTGGCACAACCAGCTGGTGGAAGTGCCGCAGGAGGAGTACGGCCAGGTGGCCTTCAAGCCGGAGTGGGCGCGGATCCGCCACCTCATCAACCCTGCCCTGTTAGAGGGAATGACACCGCTGGATGAGGCCGCCCCCGACCAGGCGAACTGGTATGAGACCCGTGAAGGTCGCCAGCGTACCCGCATCCTCTGGTCGAGCCGCTGGCAGTTGCCCCTGGTGGTGGAGTCGGCAAGCCTCGACGGTTATCGCAGCTACCGGATGGAGGTGACGCTCAAGCCGCTGCCAAAGACCCTCCCCTGGCAGCAACTGGCAGGGTACCAGACCCTGGATCTGCGGGATTTCTTCGACTGATCCCCCCAGGCGGCAATCGCCTGGCTGACATGGCGTAACGGGATGTTACACTCTCTGTACTCATCCCGGATCCGAACATCCATGCGCCTTGTTACTCTGCTTCTGCTGCTCTCTCCCCTGATCGTCTGCGCCTTTTCGGCCCGTGCCGTGGTCGTCGTGGCCGCGGACATTCCCCCCTATGTGATCCGCGCCCAACAGGGTGCGCCGAGCGGCATGGCCATCGAGGTGCTGGAGGAGGCTGCCCGCCGCCTCGGGGAACCGCTCGAGATCGAGTTGATGCCGCTGGCTCGCGCCCTCAGCCAGGCCAGCCACCGCCCGGATGTCCTGTTGTTGCCCCCGGCCCGAAATCCCCAGCGCGAACCACTGTTTCTCTGGATTGCCCCCCTGCTGGAGGAGGCCTTCGTGCTGGTCAGCCATCGCCGTCACCATCCAACGCCGATCTCCATGAAGACGCTGCCAGGCCTCACCGTTGGCGTGATGCGTGGCTCCCATAGCCAGAGCCTGTTCCAGCCGCTGACAGGGGTGACCCGGGAGCTGGTCACCGAGGAGGTCAGCAACGCCAGCAAGCTGGCGCGCGACCGCATCCAGGCATGGGCGGTGGCCTGGAACACCGCCCGTTACAACCAGCAGCGGGCGGGTCTGCCGCTCCCGGACCTGGTGCGGGGCGAGACCTTGCAGCAGAGCACCCTCTACCTGGCCGCCAGTCCCCGCTTCTCCCGCAGCGAGGCGCTGCGCTGGCGCCGGGTCATTCAGGAAATGAGGGAGGATGGTAGTCTCGCGCGCATCCTGCACCAGTACGATTACCAGGCTCCCTGATGAGAAAGTCAGTCCAATTGCCAAACCACCCCAGAATGGTTATGGTATCTCCATGAAAGCAATCATGATTTTTTCCAGTACGCTCACACCCCGCTGAGCCCCCGCCCTCGCCCCGCTGCGCGAGTCGCTCGGGGGCATCGCTGTTGCTGTCTGCTTTTTACACTTGCACCGTTTTTTGTCGACCAGTCTGCCCGTCATCCTGGTCCCTTCAGTCATTGATAAGGAAATACCCTATGAAACAGCCTCATCTCGTCATCTCCAGCCTGGATCTGGATCGCATCGAACAGCTGCTTGGCAACCACCCCCAGCACCTTGCCCTGCAAGAGGAGCTGGATCGCGCCGAGATCCGCGAACCCGCCGACATGCCGCCGGACGTGGTGACCATGAACAGCACGGTGCGCTTCAAGATGCAAAACAGCGGCAACGACTTCTGCCTGACGCTGGTCTATCCAAAGGATGTGCAGGGGGACGAATCGAAGATCTCCGTGCTGGCGCCAGTGGGCAGCGCCCTGCTGGGGCTCAAGGTGGGTGACAGCATCGCCTGGCCGGGGCCGGCCGGTCGCACCATCCAGGTGGAGATCCTGGAAGTGGTCTATCAGCCGGAACGCGCGGGGGAGCTGCACCGCTGACAGGCCGCCAGGCGGCCACTCTGGTCTGATGCGACCAGGTGGCTGACTCGGTATGTCTTTGTCCGGTCGGAGCCGACGGCCACCGGCCGGGCATGACCTGACGGGGGATCAGGCCCCCTGACAGATCCGGTTCTTGCCCTCCCGCTTGGCCTGATAGAGAGCGCGATCTGCCTGGCTGAACAGGGTGTCAAAGTGCCATTCACGGGCGCTGGGCACCCACCCCAGGCTGGCCGTCACCCGGACCCCCTTCAGCTCCAGCGTTTCTATTCCCTGGCGGATCTGCTCGCAGCGCGCCTGCTGGGCCAGGGGGTCCCGCTCGGGCAATAGCAGCACAAACTCTTCCCCGCCGAAGCGGCTGGCCACCAGATCCCGCTGGCCGGCAAGATAGCGACCCACCGCCTCCAGCACCCTGTCCCCGGTCTCGTGACCGTGGCGATCGTTGATCTGCTTGAAGTCGTCGAGATCCAGCACCACCAGCGCCCCCTGCCTTGCCATCGTCACGCAATGATCCATAAAGCCGCGCCGGTTCAGGAGGCCGGTCAGGGGATCCTGGCTGGCCTGTCGACGCAGGGCCAGGGCCCGGTACTGGGTACAGAGCAGCAGCACCCCGAAGGTCGACAGATAGTTGCCCATCA
>NZ_JAGKRI010000146.1:0-7987 GCF_017939255.1 Aeromonas sp. Prich7-2 | reverse complement strand
GCGGCCTGATTGCACCGCGCCTCCACAGGCTAAAACGGCGTGTCCCGCCGCTAAAATATTGCGAGCGCCGTTCACATCGGCGTTCGCCTCATAACCACACGCAGCGCATTTAAACTGGCTTTGCGTCTGGCGGTTATCCTTCGCAGGATGCCCACAACAGGCGCACTGCTGGCTGGTGTAGGCCGGGTTTATCGCCAACACCTGACCACCTCGCCATGCCTGCTTGTATTCGAGCTGGCGGCGCAGCTCAAACCAGCCCTGATCTAATATCGAACGATTCAGCCCTGATTTTGCCCGGACGTTGCGCCCCGGCTGACTGGTCGTGCCTGCTGCTGATTTTGACATGCTGGCAACCTTCAAATCCTCAATGACGATCATCGCGTGGTTTTTGCTGATAGTCGTTGTGACCTTGTGAAGGTAATCGCGGCGGGTGTTGGCGATATGTGAGTGCAGCCGCTGGATCTTGGCTTTTTGTTTCTTCCAGTTGCTGCTGAACTTTACCTTTTTGCTCAACTGGCGTTGGAGCCTTGCCAGCTTGGTCTGATTGGTTTTGAAGCTGTTGACGGGCTCAAACACCGTGCCATCTGACAGGGTTGCGAGCTTGGCGATCCCCGCATCCAGCCCGACCATTGAGCCGGAGGGGTGAATTGGCTCGGACGTCTCCTGCTCGACCTGAAAGGAGATATACCAGTGCCCGGCTGCTTGGCTGACGGTCGCGTTTTTAATTTTTCCTGCAACTGGCTGGGACTGGCGAAACTTGACCCACGCCAGCCCGGCAGGAAGCTTCACGCGACCTTTTTCAAGGCGGCAATACTTGTCAAAGTTGACGAAGCGGATTGAGTCGCGGTTGTCGCTTTTCTTCTTGAAAACGGGAGCCTTGGCGGCGAGTTTTTTATCAAAGCAGCGCATCCACGCGCCGTGCAAGTCTTTGAGTTTCTGCTGGAGGTTGTCGGTATATGCCTCGGTCAGAAAGGCCATTTCTGGGTCTTTCTTCCAACTGGTGAGCATCCGGTTCAGCTCAAAGGCAGAAGGTAGTTTTTCGCCAGCATCCAGAATGCGCTTTGTCTCTGCCAGCCCGTGATTCCAGACATAACGAGCACAACCGCCCAACTGGCGCAGGCGTTGCGCTTGTTGGGCGGTCGGTTCGAGTCGGAACTTGTAGGCTTTCAGAATTTGCATTTATCACTCAGTGTGCAGCATTATTACCATATCTATTAAGCCCGATTGAGTGACAGAATGCAATTCACTAAAATTAATAAATCACGCCATGCGGCCTACGCTTTGCACGTACATTTGGTGTTTATCACCAAGTATCGAAAGCCGATATTGGGGGAACTGCATCACGCTTCATTCGGTCAGTGTGCGGCATAGGTTTGCAGAGATTTTGGTGCGGAACTGAAAGAGTGTGACGGAGAGGCTGATCATGTTCACATGCTGATAGAGTACGGCCCAACAGTGCAGCTATCGGTGCTGGTGAACTCGTTAAAGGCGGTCACATCAAGGCGACTGCGTAATGAATTTCTGGACTTGAGGGGTGCTTACAGCAAACCCGTACTCTGGTCACGCTCTTACTTTGTGGGCTCTTGCGGCGGTGCGCCGTTAGAGGTGATCAAGCAATACATTCAAAACCAGCGGGGCTGACGCCCCGGCGAAATTCCCCTCCCACCTACGTCGGAGGGAGTCCCCTTTCGCATTTAAGATGGAGAGGAAGGGGAGCACATTGACCGCATGCTGATCCATCAGGACCCGCACCTCGCCGCCGAGCAGGGCCCCCATGCGCACCAGATTGAAACCGTAGAGCAGGATGTTGACCACGGTGAACACCAGCACCGCAGGCAGATAGTCAGGGTAGCCATGGCGCCATATGAGCCAGACAATTACCGCCCCCACCATCATGTAGCTCAGGCAGGCCAGCAGCACCCGGGGGGCCATCTTGTCGTTGAAGATGACGCTCCAGCAGAGGATCAGCAGATAGACCAGCATGAAGAGGGTGAATGCCCGCCAGTTTGGCGGCTCCCCGAAGAAGCGCTGGATGGCGAGTGGCATCAGGGCGAGGCAGAAGGTGATGAGCAGGTTGGCCAGCCAGATCCCCGCGATATGGGGAAAATGCCTGCATGAAGAAGAGCGATTGCGCCGCCAGGGCACAGAGGCTGGACCACCACCAGAGCCCGAGACCGGGTATTTCCCTATGGGTCGACCAGATGATGGAGAGGGTGATGAATCCCAGGCTGTAGCCCCCGAGGGCCATCAACATCAGGGTAAATACGTCCAGATTGAGCAGAATTGAGGCGTCCATTCCCGAACCTTCCAATGGGGATGGCTGAGTATATGGGAAGCCCATGACAAGACACAGAGGGAGCCTATGGGCCGGGCAAAAATATTTGCCCGACTCGCACGCCCTACTCCCCGTGAAGCGTGCCGGACAACGCCCTGTCTGTGCCCGGATTTTCCACCGAGACGGCCGCCGGATATTTTGCACTTGAACCGGCGCCATTAGATAGATATGTTGTTTTCATGTGGTTTTATGAGTCACCACGAGGGATAAAAGTCTCCATAACTTATTGAGTCTTCTGGCACAAACAGGTTTTGGTACATTTTTCATCCAGCGAACCATTCATAGAATCTCATATGGGGCTTTTGCCCCGACCAAGACAATAATCCTGTCTTGCCTGCTGCCGGATGCAGCAGTCTCTTGTGCCATGGAGTCGCACGGGAGCAGGTTCAAGGCTGACCACATTTACGACAGAGACGTCATTTATGATCAAAAAACTCATTCTCTCTACCCTGCTGCTGTGCGGGCTGGCCAACGCCGCGCCCACTTCCACCCTGGATGCCGTGCTGGAGCGCGGTGTGCTGCGGGTCGGCTTCGATGCCGGCTATCAACCCTTCGAGATGACCAACAAGCAGGGCCAGTACATCGGCTTTGACGTGGATCTCGCCAAGATGGTCGCCAAGGAGATGGGCGTGAAGGTGGAGTTCGTCAACACCGCCTGGGACGGCATCATCCCCGCGCTCTTGACCGACAAGTTCGACGTCATCATGGGCGGCATGACCGTCACTCCCCAGCGCAACCTGCGCGTGAACTTTGCCGATCCCTACATCGTCGTCGGCCAGACCATCGTGCTTCGCAAGGACAAGGCGGGCGAAATCAAATCCTTCCAGGACCTCAACGATCCCAAATACAAGATCGCGGTCAAACTCGGCACCACCGGCGAGCAAGCGGTCAAGCGCATGATCCCCAAGGCCACCCTGCTGCAGTTTGAAACCCAGGATGACGCCAAGCTGGAAGTGATCAACGGCAAGGTGGATGCCTTCGTCTACGACCTGCCCTACAACGCCATCTTCGCGTCCCAGAACCAGGGCGCCGTGGTGCACCTCGACAAGCCGTTCACCTTCGAGCCGCTGGCCTGGGCCATCCGCAAGGGGGATCAGGACACCCTCAACTGGTTCAACAACTACCTGCGCCAGATCAAGGGCGACGGCAGCTACGACCGTCTCTACAAGAAGTGGTTTGAATCCACCGCCTGGCTGAACCAGCTCAAATAACCTCTCAAAGGGGCGGCATGCCGCCCCTTCACGCAGACTCCCCACACGATAACGACAAAAGAGGTTGTGACAGTGATCAACCCCAAACTCACAAGACAGATGGAAAAACAGCCCAATCAGCTGCTCTGGCACGGGATCTTCCTGCTGCTGGTGCTGGCCGCCATTTTCGGCATCTACAAGGCCGTGCAGGCAGTGGATTACACCTGGCGCTGGGAACGCATTCCCCAGTACATCGCCTATCAGGCAGAACAGAAACACTATGCCGAGTTTGACGGCACCGTGGTCGCGGACAAGGGACAGCTCTTCCTGCAAGACGATCTCGACCCCAGCCGCCGTCAGGCCATCGCACCCAAGGGCTCCCAGCTGGCTGAAGGGGATACCGTCTTCCTCGGCGATACCCTGGATGTGCAACTGAGCTGGACCGCCGGCCCCATTGCCTGGGGAGTCTGGGTCACGGTCAAGCTCTCCCTGGTGGCGGGCATCTTCGCCATCCTGCTTGGCACCCTGGCCGGGCTCGCCCGCCTCTCCCCCAATCCGGCCCTGCGCAACCTGGCCGTGACCTATGTGGAGCTCATCCGTGGCACCCCGTTGCTGGTGCAGATCTTCATCGTCTATTTCTTTATCGGCACCGTGCTGAACCTCGACCGATTCACCGCTGGTGTGGCGGCGCTCGCGGTCTTCACCGGCGCCTACGTGGCGGAAATCGTGCGCGCCGGCATCAGCTCCATTCACAAGGGGCAGATGGAAGCGGGCAGAAGCCTTGGCATGACCTCGGCCCAGACCATGCGCTACGTCATCCTGCCCCAGGCCTTCAAACGGGTGCTGCCACCGCTCGCGGGTCAGTTCATCAACCTCATCAAGGACTCCTCTCTGGTCTCCGTCATCTCCATCACGGATCTCACCAAGGCGGGGCGCGAAGTGGTCAGCTCCACCTTCAGCCCGTTCGAGGTGTGGTTCACCGTGGCTCTGCTCTATCTGGTGCTGACCGGCACTCTCTCCTTTCTGGTGCGTCGTCTGGAGGTGAAATATGCGCGCAGCAACTGATCCCGTTATCAAGGCGCCATCGGTGTCGAAATGTTCTGCCATCACCGGCACTCACTGCCCCTTCCCGGTGCGTCGTCTGGAGGTGAACTATGCGCGCTGCAACTGATCCCATCATCAAGGCGACCGGTGTAGAGAAGTTCTACGGCACCGAGGTGCACGCCCTGAAAAACGTCAGCACCCAGGTGGCCGAAGGGGAAGTGGTGGTGATCGTGGGGCCGAGCGGCTCAGGCAAGTCCACCTTCCTGCGCACCCTCAACCAGCTGGAGACCATCAACGATGGCAATATCGTGGTCGACGGCATCAGCCTCACCGAACCCGGGGATGTCAACAAGCTGCGGGAAGAGGTGGGCATGGTGTTCCAGTCCTTCAATCTCTTCCCTCACCTGACGGTGCTGGACAACATCACCCTGGCCCCCCAGAAGGTGAGAGGGCTCTCTCGCCAGGAGGCTGAGGAGCGGGCCAAGGCCCTGCTGCTCAAGGTCGGTCTCTCCAACAAGGCCCAGAGCTACCCCTCCCAGCTCTCCGGCGGCCAGCAGCAGCGGGTGGCCATCGCCCGGGCGCTCGCCATGCAGCCGCGCATCATGCTGTTTGACGAGCCCACCAGCGCCCTCGACCCCGAAATGGTGGGAGAGGTGCTGGACGTCATGAAGGGGTTGGCCCGCGAAGGGATGACCATGGTGGTGGTGACTCACGAGATGGGCTTTGCCCGGGAAGTGGCGGACAGGGTGCTCTTCATGGAGAGCGGCGAGCAGCTGGTGGACGAGAAACCCGCCGACTTCTTCGACAATCCACCCTCCCCGCGCCTGCGCCAGTTCCTGAGCCAGGTGCTATAACCCGCGATGCACCAACACGAAGAGGGAGCCCATGGCTCCCTCTTCTATGCTTGCCTTCTTCACTCCCCCAGATCATCTCCCTGGTGCATTCCTTTTCGCAGCCTCTTGCCATCGGGTTGTCACCACGCCAACGAGCAAGGATGTTAATGAAATTTTAAATTCATCCGGTATGCTGACATCCAACTGGTCCAACCGGATGGCTCACATGGATGTGCAACTGCTCCTGCTCTACCTCTCGCCCCTCTTTCTGGTCTTCATCGGCTGGGAGATGCTCTACCTGCGAAAACACGGCGCCGCCTATCCCACGGCGGGTTACCAGTGGAAGGATCTCTTCGCCAATGCCACCCTGGCACTGATGCATCAGGGGGGCGATGCCCTGGCAGCCATTGCCATTGCCATTGCCATCGCCTATCTCTATGACACCCTTTGGGGCTGGCGACTATTCGATATCGAACTGAACCTCTGGAGCCTTTTGCTGCTCTTTCTGTTGCAGGATCTCTGCTACTGGCTGTTCCACTTCGCGAGCCACCATGTGCGCTGGCTCTGGGCCTACCACGTGGTGCACCACAGCTCGGAGCGGCTCAACCTCTCCACCGCCTTTCGCCAGAGCCTGATGTATCCGGTCTCCGGCATGTGGCTGTTCTGGATCCCCATGATCCTCATCGGCTTCCCCCCCGAGGCGGTGGTGGCCACCGTACTCTTGAGCCTGGGTTTTCAGTTCTTCGTCCACACCCAGGTGGTGGGCAAGCTGGGCAAACTTGAATGGATCTTCAACACCCCCTCCCACCACAGGGTGCACCACGCCAGCAACGCCAGATACATCGATCGCAATTTCGCCGGCGTGCTCATCATCTGGGACCGGCTGTTTGACACCTTCGTGGAAGAAGACTTGGGCGAGCCGTGCCGTTTCGGCATCACCAAGCCAATCCACAGCTTCAACCCCCTCACCCTCACCTTCCACGAGTGGCGCGACATGCTGCAAGAGGCCCGGGGCCTCCCCTGGCGGCAAAAGCTCGCCGTGTTGTTTGGCAAACCGGCGGGCCCCACCAGCGGTTGACCCACCGACCAGGATAAAAAAAAAGAGCGCCCAGGGGCGCAATGCTGTTCAGATAAGCACTTTTTTGACTGATTATTCATAAATTGGATTTGAGTTGAGGGGGCAAGGCTGTGTCCAGTCGATCTTCC
Source organism: Aeromonas sp. Prich7-2 (assembly GCF_017939255.1). Lineage (NCBI taxonomy): Bacteria > Pseudomonadati > Pseudomonadota > Gammaproteobacteria > Aeromonadales > Aeromonadaceae > Aeromonas > Aeromonas sp. Prich7-2. Next base: position 1,379 of record NZ_JAGKRI010000146.1, on the reverse strand, counting down.
TCCAGCCTTTATCCAGCGGGGCTTGCAATAGAAAGAGGGAGGCATCATGCCTCCCTCGATTTTTTGTCCTGATACTACGTGGACTGGAACTCAAATTCTCTTAAGTGAACAGCATTGCGCCCAGGGGCGCTCTTTTTCATGACAGGGACACCCCCGGGTCAGACGTGAACGAAGGACCAGACGGCGGGGATCAGGCTCAGCAGCGTCACCCCGGCCAGCAGCCGTTCGCGCCCGCTGAGCCGCTGTTCGGCGCCGAGCTGGCGACGGCTGTAGAGAAACAGCAGCAGACCCGGCCCGTAAAGCAGAAGCGACAGCAGCAGGTACTCCACCCCGGCGGCGTAGAGCAGCCAGAAACCATAACCGCTCGACACCAGCGCCACCACCCGCATCAGGCCGCGGCCCTGCCCACCCTTGCCACTGAAGACCAGCTTGAGCAGGAAGAGGCCGATGAGCAGGTAGGGCACCAGGATCATGGAGGTGGAGATGAGCAGCAGGTTGGTATACCCCTTGCCAAGCAGCCACACCAGCAGCAGGCAGCCCTGCACCGTCAGGCTGGTAAGCCAGAGCGAGGCGATGGGGGTGCCGTTGCGGTTCTCACGCCGGAAGATGGCCGGGAAGGCCCCGTGACGCGCCGCGCTGAACGGCACCTCGGCCGAGAAGAGGGTCCAGCTCACGTAGGAGGCGAGCACCGACACGATGAGGCCGGCGCTGATGAGCAGCTTGCCCCAGGAACCCGTCATCTGGGCCATCAGTCCCGCCATGGAGGGGTTGGGCAGGGCCGCAAGCTCCGGGCGGCTCAATATTCCAAGCGCCAGCACCGAGATGAGCACATAGAGCAGCAGCGCCAGCACCACGCCGAGCACGGTGGCGGTGCCCACATCCCGCTTGTTTCTCGCCCGGGCCGAGAGCACCGCTGCCCCTTCGATGCCGGTGAAGACCCAGAGGGTGATGAGCATGGTGTTACGCACCTGCTCGGAGACCGGTACCGCCAGGGTGCTGCCCTCCTGATCCGCCGCAAAGGTGACCGGATCGAACCAGTAGCAGGCGAACAGGATGAACAGCAGCAGCGGCAGGCTCTTGGCCAGGGTCGCCACCAGATTGAACAGGGCCGCCTGCTGTACGCCTCGGGCCACCAGCAGGTGCACCGCCCAGAGGATGCAGGACTCGCCGATGAAGGCCGCCAGGGTGTTGCCCTCGCCAAACCAGACCCGCTCCGGCGTGTCGACGAAGCTGCCTGGCTAATAACATCATGTCGATCAGCCAATAACATCATGCCGATCACCATTTTTCTACCCGCAGGAACTGCGTCTTTCTTTTACTCTGCCTGATCGGCATCGGTCAAGTTGATGCCCTGTTTTCGCATCGACTCACCTGTCAAA